>CAIYDQ010000319.1 GCA_903925075.1 uncultured Geobacter sp. | reverse complement strand
GAATCATGGTAATTCCTCGCAACGGCCTGAAATTGTTGACGAAGTATACCATGAGCCGTGAAATACCCAAAGAAGTAAATAACATAAATCCAAACTATTATAGACACTTAGATAAGTATGAAGCATTTGCGAGCGCATCAACCATAACTGGATACCAGATCCCTGATGATAAATCCCGCGCACTATCTGAAAAAGGAATGGGCGATGCGCCACCTGGAACTGGCGCTCCCCCTGCTGCCGCCGGGCGGCGCCGCCGCGCTCTGGCTGGGCCGCAAGCGGCTCGCGCAAAGCCCGGCCGATGCCGACTTGACCGAGGATACCCCCGGCGTGCGCCCCTTCCCTTTGCTGCTGGACGGGAGGCGGGTGGGCCTGCTGCTGGTGTTGTCTCCGGCCGGCGCGGCCGGCCCGGCCGAGAGCTGGGGGAGCGCGCTGGCCCACGGGCTGCAGGGGATGCTCGACATCGAGCAGGTGCGCCGCGCCGTGGCGCGCGAAACCCTGGACTGCTACCGGGAGATCGCGCTGCTGCAGCGGGCCGTCACCACCGTCAACCATTCGCTCAACCCCGCCTCCGTGGCCGGCTCGCTGCTCAAGGGGTTCGAAGAAAGAAAGAGTGCCGCCGACTACGGCGCGGTTTTCCTGCGCAAACCCGACAACGGCGGCATCGAGTTGTTGCGCTGCTTTGGCGAGGGCGCCGTCGAGAAATTCACCCTGTTCGGGCAAAGCCGCCTGCTCGCCGAGCTCGCCGGCCAGCAAAACGGGGACATCGACAACGACCTGCCGGCGTCGCCGCTTTGGGAGGGGGAGGTGCAGGCCTTCCGCTCGCTTTTGTGGCTGCCGCTGATCGCCCACGGCGAGAACCTCGGCTTGCTGGTGCTGGCTTCGCGCCGCCGGGAAGGGTTCGCCGCCAGCGACATGAAGCGGGCGCAAACCCTGTTCCTGGTCACCTCCAACGAACTGCTCAACGCCCGGCTTTATGCGGCCGAACGGAAGGTGGTCAAGCCCTTTCTCCGCTTCCTGGGCTCCGCCATCGGCGCCACGGCTTCGCACGACGCCTCCTCGTCCGCTCAAGCGCCCGGGCGACGACGGTTACAACGCGCATCGGCCCTTTTTGCCCTGGTGCTGCTGCTGGCGCTGCTTGCCAACGGCGTCCTGCTGCTGCTGAGTTGGCAGGCGCACGAGCGGGTGGCCGACGCCGAGCGCCGCCGACAGGGCGCAGCGCTCGGCGTCGAACGACGCCGGGAGGCCGAACCGCCGGCGGCAGCGAGGGGAACGGCAGCCGGCGGGAGCGGCAGCCGGGGGAGCCGGTCCCCTTCCGGCCCGCAGCCGGCGGCAACGGCGGAGCTCTCCGGGCGGGAGGAAACGGCGCTCGCCTCCCGGCGCGTGGAGCGGATGCTGCTATTCTCGCTGCTTGGCATGGCCGGCGCCGCCGCCTTGCTGCTGGCGGCTTTCCGGGCGATCCGCCGGCGCGTGCTGATCCCGATCCGGCACCTGGGCCTGGCCGCCGGCCGCCTGGCCGCCGGCGACTACAGCACGCGGGTCGGCGGCAGCCGGCAGCTCATGCCCGGCATCGGCGAACTGACGACGGTCGGCGAGGCCATGGACAACATGGCGCAGGAGATCGACGACGACCGAAAGGCCATCGACGCCCTGCAAAAGGAGCTGGAAAAGGCGCGCCAACAGTCGGCCGAGGCAGCCGACGCCAAATCGATGTTCCTGGCCAACATGAGCCACGAAATCCGCACCCCCATGAACGCCATCATCGGCATGGCCTACCTGGCGCTGAAAACCGAACTGACGCCGCGCCAGAGGGAGTACATCGACCAGGTGCAGGCCGCGGCCCAGTCGCTGCTCGGCATCGTCAACGACGTCCTCGATTTCTCCAAGGCCGAGGCGGGCAAGCTGGAGCTTGAGCAGCTCCCTTTTCGACTCGAGGAGGTGGCCGGCAACGCGCTTGGCCAGATGCGCCGGCGCGCCTACGAGAAGGAGATCGAACTGCTGTTCGAACTGAGCGATCCCCGGTTGCTGGGGGAGGGAGGGACCCTGCTGGGGGACCCCCTGCGCCTGGGGCAGATCATCGGCATCCTTTTGTCCAACTCGCTCAAGTTCACCCAGCAAGGCTATGTCAAACTGAGCGTCGATCTCCAGCAAAGGGGGGAGGACGATCTGCTGCTGCGCTTCGCCGTGCGCGACACCGGCATCGGCATGTCGGCCGAGCAGGTCGCGCGGCTGTTCCGGGAATTCACCCAGGCCGACGGCTCCAGCACCCGCAAGTACGGCGGCACCGGGCTCGGGCTCACCATCGCCAAGAAATTCGTGGAGCTGATGGGAGGACGCATCCGGGCGGAAAGTACGCCGGGCGAAGGGGCGAGCTTCATCTTCACCGCCCGCTTCGCCGTCGGCCCGCCGCCGCAGGACGCGCCGCTGCCGGGGGTGGATCTGCTGCGCGTGCTGGTGGTAGACGACCAGCCGGAGGCCCGCGCGGTGCTGGCCTCCCTGCTGCGCGCCTTGGGCGTGGGCGCCTCCCGGGAGCGGGGGATCGAATGCGTGCCCGACGGCTCCGCCGCGCTCTCCCTGATCGAAGAGGCGCACGCGGACGGCCGCCCCTACGACCTGCTGCTGGTGGACTGGGCGATGCCGGGAATGGAGGGGGGGGAAGTGCTGCAGGCGCTTGCACAAAAAGGCCTTGAGCGTCCGCCGTTGGCGGCGGTGGTGTCGCCCTGCGATTCGGAGCGGACGCGCGAGGCGGCCGCGCGGCTGGGGTGTCCGCATTTCCTGGTCAAGCCGGTGCTCCCCGCGCCCCTGGCCGCCCTGCTCGGCTCGATCGCCGACCGGGCGCCGCTTCCGGCCGCGGACGCGCCGCACCCGGGCGGGGTCGCGCAGCATGCGTCGGCGCAGCACTCCCGCGGGCGCCAGCCGGCCGCCGCCGGCGACCGGCCGGCGCTGCCGACGATCGAGGGGCTGGACGCCTCGGCGGGGATGCAGCGCACCGGCAAGAAGCGCGCCCTCTATCTGAACATGCTCTCCATGTTCGCCGCCAGCCACGCGCAAAGCGGCGAGGAGCTGGCGCGGCTGATCGAGGCCGGCGATTGGGAAACGGCGCAACGGCTGGCCCACACCCTGAAGGGGATGACCGGCATGGTCGGCGCAAGCGCCCTGCAGTCGCTCTCGGCCGCGCTGGAAAAGTCCTGCGCGGAGCGCGACAGCGAAGCCGCGCTCGCCGCGCTCGCCCTGCTCGCCCCGCGCCTGAACCGGATGCGCAACGCTCTGCAGGAATTTTTCGCCGGGGAAGCCGGGGACCAAGCGCTGCCGGCCGAGCCGGCCGCAGCCCTCGGCGCGCCCCATCCCCTGCCGGAGTGCCTGCCGCGCCTGCGCCAGCTGTTGCGCGAAGGGGACAGCGAAGCGGTCGAGCTCTGGGAGGCCCACGGCGAGCAGTTCGCCCGGGCGCTGTCGCCCCGGACCCTGCAGCGCATCGGCACCGCCCTGCAAAATTTCGAATTCGACGCGGCGCAATCCCTGCTGGCCGAGCTGCCGGTCCCGGAAAGCCGAGCGTGAGGAGCCCGTCATGAACGCTGCCAGCGAACGGCCGACCGTGCTCGTGGTCGACGACACCCCGGCCAACTTGAGCCTGTTGTCCAACCTTTTGAAGGAGCAGTACCGCATCAAGGTGGCCAACAGCGGCAAAAAGGCGCTGGAATTGGCCGCGGCCGCCCCCCCGGACCTGGTGCTTTTGGACATCATGATGCCGGAGATGGACGGCTTCGAGGTCTGCCGCAGGCTGAAGGCCGGGGAGGCCACCCGCCGCGTGCCGGTGATCTTTCTCACCGCCAAGACCGAGCCGGAGGACGAGGAGCTGGGCTTCGCGGTCGGCGCCGTGGACTTCATCCACAAACCGATCAGCCCGCCCATCCTGGCCGCCCGGGTCAAGACCCAGTTGGAGATCAAGGCCTGGCACGACCTGATCGACCAGCAGAACGCCGGCCTGCGGCAAAACAACCGCCTGATCCGCCAGACCTTCGGCCGCTACCTCTCCGAGGACGTGGTGGCGGACATCCTGGCGCTCCCCGACGGCGCCGCCCTGGGGGGCGAAAGCAGGCTGGTGACCATCATGATGACCGACCTGCGCGGTTTCACCTCGGTCAGCGAGCGGCTGCCGGCCGGAGACGTGCTGAAGGTGGTCAACATCTACCTGGAAGAGATGACCGAGGTGATCGTCAAGTACCGGGGGACCATCATCGAATTCATCGGCGACGCCATTCTCGCCGTCTTCGGGGCGCCCAACCAGCGCGAGGACGACGCCGGCAGGGGGGTGGCCTGCGCCATCGAGATGCAAAACGCCATGCAGGCGGTCAACGCCCGCTGCCGGCAACTGGGGTATCCCGAGGTCGAGCAGGGGATCGGCATCAACACCGGAGAGGCGGTGGTGGGGCATATCGGCTCGGCCCGCAGGACCAAGTACGGCCTGGTCGGCAGGCACGTGAACCTCACCGGCCGCATCGAGTCCTATTCGGTCGGCGGCCAGATCCTGGTCTCGGAGCACACGGCCAAGGCCTGCGGGCCGGTGCTGCGCATAGGCGACACGCTGGAGGTGATGCCCAAGGGGGTGCGCAAACCGATCACCCTTTACGATGTGCACGGGATAGAGGGGGAGTACCGGGTGGCGCTGGAGCTGCGGGAGGCGAGCGCGCCGGTGGAGCTGCGGGAAGCGGTGCCGGTGGGCTTCGTGCTGTTGGAGGAAAAGCACGCCACCAAGACCACCTACGGCGGCTCGCTGCGCGCCTTGAGCCTGAAAGAGGCGCTTATCCACGCGGAGATTCCGGTGGAGCGCCTCGCCAACCTGAAGCTCAACCTGGCCGCCGAGGAGGGCGGCGAGGCGAATTTCGACCTCTACGCCAAGGTGGTGGAATCCCCCGCCGCTCAAGCCTCCACCTTCAGAGTCAACTTCACCTCGGTGCCGCCGGAGGCGCGCAGCTACCTCGAGGCGGTGCTGGCGAAAAACGGGGGCCCGCCGTGAAGATCACCTTTCTGGGAGTCGGCTCGGCCTTCACCACCCGCGACTATTACCAGTCCAACATGCTGGTCAGAGCCGAAAACGGCGCCGGGCTCCTCCTGGACTGCGGCTCCGACATCCGTTTCATGCTGGCGGAGGCGGGCCTGGACGCGGCCGGTCCGGGCTCGGCGCTGGACGCGGTCTACATCTCCCACTGCCACGCGGATCATATCGGCGGCCTGGAATTCCTGGCCTTTTCCACCTATTTCGGCGGCGAGCGGCGGGCGCTCAAGCTCTTTGCCCAGAGCGATCTGCTGGGCAAATTGTGGAACGAGTCCCTGCAGGGAGGGCTCGGCCGCATCCAGGGGAGGCCGGCCATGCAACTGGCGGATTATTTCCACTGCCGTCCGCTGCCGGTGAACGGCCGCTTCGATTGGCAGGGGATCGGCTGCCAAATGGTGGCGATGCCGCACCTGGCGAACGGCGCGGAGGTGGTCTACAGCCACGGCCTGTTGCTGGGGGAAAAAGGGAGGGGACAGTTCGACGCCTTCATCAGCACGGACGCCCGGTTTTGCCCCGACGCCATCTGTCGGCTGGCCGGAAAAGCCGAGCTGATCTTCCACGACTGCGAGACCACCCCGTTCAAATCCGGCGTACATGCCCACTTCGACGAACTCTGCACCCTACCCGCCGCGGTCAGGAGCAAGATCTGGCTCTACCACCATCATCCCGACCCGCCCCAGGACCCCCAAGCCCACGGTTTTCGGGGGTTCGTGCGCAAAGGCCAGGAGTTCAGCTTCAGCCGTTAAAAAGGAGCCCTTGATGTTGACGCAAGCAGACCTGGTGCAGGCGGGGGTCTTCAGGGACCTGCTCCCGGAAGACCTGGCCAGGATACTCCCCTGCCTGACCGAGAAGACCTTTGCCGCCGGCGAGACCATCATCTACCGCGGCGACCCGGGCTATTCCCTGTTCATCATTCTCGGCGGCAGCGTGCTGGTGACGCTGATCAACGACGAGGGGATCGAGTACGCCATCAACACCCAGGGTCCCGGCGACAACTTCGGCGAGATGGCGCTGATGACCGGAGAACCGCGCTCCGCCAACGTGAAGGCGGTGAGCGACGTGCGTCTCGCCGAACTGGCCCAGGAGTCGTTCTTCGAGCTGATCTCCACCTACCCGAAGCTTGAGGACGGCTTCCTGCGGCAGTTGGCGCAGCGCCGGGGAAAGACCCTGGTCCGGCAGCAGTACGCCGGCATCGAGCGCGCCGAGATCATCGCCAACCTGTTCGCCCAACGCCCCCCTTCCCTGGACCGCCTGATCGGATCGACCAAATGGACCGGCGACGCCAACGCCTCGATAGTCAGGCTCTCCGCCGCCCGGAGCAACGTGCTGATCCTGGGCGAGCGGGGCACCGGCAAGGACCTTGCCGCCCGCCTGATCCATTTCAGCGGCGCCGGCGGCTCGCGTCCCCTTTTTCATCTGGACTGCTCGAACCCTCCCCCCATCCACCGGGGAAGCCGGGACAAGGGGGGCGAAAAGGACGAGCTGCACCTGGAGCTGGCCCAGGAAACGGCGCTTTTCGGCCACGGCGCCGAGGCGGGGAGCTACGCCAAGGGGATCAGAAAAGGGTATCTGGAGCTGGCCGACGGCGGGGCCGTGGTGCTGGAGAACCTCGACGCCCTGTCGGCGCGCGTCCAGCGCCTGCTGGTCCAGTATCTAAGGGAAGGCGCCCTGGTGCGCACCGGGGAAAGCGAGCCGATCCCCTCCAGGACGCGCCTGATCTCGACGGCCGCCCGCACCCAGGAAGAGCTGAAAAGCGAAGCCCGTCTCGACGCCGAGCTGCTGCCGCTGGTGAGCGGCGAACTGCTGCTGATGAAGCCGCTGCGCGAGCGCAAGAAGGACATCCCGGTGATCGCCGAGCGGCTGCTCCGGGAATACAACGAGAAATTCGCCAAATCGGTGCGGGGTTTTTCCAAAGACGCGCTGAACAGCCTGGTGGACCACGACTGGCCGCTCAACGTCGACGAAATGCACCAGGTGCTGGAAAGGGCGGTGGTGATCGCCGACGAGGAGACCATCAGCGAGAGGCAGGTGCTGTTGAGTCCCCCCTCTTTTTCGGCCACCGGCAAATTCAACCTGCTGAAGATCCCCCTGGTCAGGGAGCTCGCCAACCATCGCGCGGTGCCGGCGGGGCTTCGTTTCGTCACCGTGCCGTTCATCCTGGCCCTGATCGCCCTTACCCTGTTGGGCCCGGCCAGCGAAAACCCGGCCAACCTGGTGGTCTGGGCGCTGTGGTGGCCGTTTCTGGTTTCTTCCATCCTGATCGGCGCCCGGATCTGGTGCGGCTTCTGCCCGATGCCCGCCGTCGGCGACGGGCTGAATTGGCGCCGGAAAAGGTTCATGCCGGTCCCGGCGGCGCTCGCCAAGCACGGCGTCTGGATCGGCATGGCCGGCTTCGCCGTCATTCTCCTGGCCGAGCACGCCAGCCACATGTTCACCGACGCGCGCGCCACCAGCGTGCTGCTGTTGAGCATCCTGGGCGGCGCCACCGTCACCAACCTGATCTTCGGCAGGCGCAGCTGGTGCAAGCATTTCTGCCCGCTCGGCAGGATGGTGGCCAGCAGCTCGGCCATCTCCGTGATCCAGTTGGGGAGCAACAGCAACGTCTGTTCCAGCCAGTGCCAGACCCACGACTGCATCAAGGAAGGGAACTGCCCCATGGGGCTGCACCCCTCCGCCGCCGCGGTCAACAAGGATTGCGTGCTCTGCCTTTCCTGCCTGAAGCGTTGCAAGCATCAGTCGGTGCGGCTCGACGCCAGGTTCCCGTGGTACGAGTTTTTCGTCAAGGCCAAATGGAGCCTGCCGGAAGGTTTTTTCGCCGTGACGCTCACCGCCCTGGTGCTGGCGGTGAAGCTGCCGGCCTGGAGGCCGCTGGCCGGGGTGATCGAGCGGCAGCCATGGGGAGGCCCCGGCCTGCGCGAGTTTGCCCTCTCCCTCTCGATCGGCGTGCTTTTCGTGCTGGTTACCCTGGCCGCTTCCGGCTTTCCCTTGGCCAAGGAGTGGAAACGCAACTTCGCCGTCTTCGGTTCCGCCTACCTCTTCCTGGCCTTCGCAGGTCTGTTCAACATCTACCTGCACGAGTTCGTCTACAACGGCCAGAACCTGCTCCCCTGGATCGTGCGCATGATCGGTCTGGCGGGGGTGATCCCGAGCGCCTGGATCACCCCGGAGTTGGGAACCCTGAAAGCGGTGGTCCCCCTGATCACCGTCGGCGGTTGTCTCGCCTCCTTTTTGCTGCTGGTCAACCTGAGCGGCAAGCATGCCCTGCCGCCGTTGGTGAGGCGGGCGCACCAGGGGATACTGCTGGTCACCGCGCTGCTGTTTTTGGTGATTTTGTAGCCGCAGCCGGCGGAGTCGAAAGACCGTTCACCGCTCGCGGCTCAGGCATTGCAAAAAAAAGGGCGCCCGGCCGATATGGCCGGGCGCCCTGTCGTTCTTTCGGGGCAACGCCTTTCAGGATTCGATAAGGCCGTGTTTTTTCAGCAACGCCGCGAGTTCCGCGGCTCGAAATGGCTTCACCACATAGTCGTCGGAGATGTTCTCCAGGACGGTATCGGCCATGTCCCAAGGCGAGGAACTGGAGGAGATGACGAAGAGCTTGGTGCGGGCCAGGTCGTGGATTTTTTCCAGTTCCCGGATTTTTCTCACCAGCGCGTGTCCGTTCATCAAAGGCATGGCCAGGTCCACGCAAATCAAGCGGTAAGGACTCGCCACCGCCACCGAATGCTCGAAGAATTCAAGGGCCTGGCGGCCGTCGCGGGCCGTGTCGCAGCGGGCGTACTTCTTGAGAAAGTTTCCCAGCATCATGCAGCTCAGTTCGTCGTCGTCAACTATCAGCCATTTGTCCATTGAGCTGCGTCCCGTTAATGAAATTTAGATGTGGCATCGGCCTTGGCCGCTCCCTTTTGTCGTGCAGAGGGGCGCATTATCGCACCGTATGGCCGCCGGAATCAACCCATTAATCCCGTATACTGCCGACCGACGGCCCCTTCCCCTTTGACGGGAAGGGTTGGGGAGAGGGTGAAAAGCCGGTAATTGTTTTCGGTAAAATACAATAACGTTCTATACTTACCATGTTTACCTGCGTCCTTAAATTTGCTACAGTGGCCCCCTGCAATTCAATTCAGCGACCTGGAGGAAACAATGAAAAAATATGTCTGCACCGTTTGTGGTTATGTTCATGAGGGGGACGCGCCTCCGGCGGAGTGCCCCCTGTGCAAGGCGTCGGCCGACAAGTTCGTCCTGAAAGAGGAAGGCAGCCTCAGTTGGGCCGACGAACACAAGATCGGCGTAGCCGAAGGCATCGATGCCGAGATCGTCGAAGGACTCAGAAAAAACTTCACCGGCGAGTGCACCGAAATCGGCATGTACCTGGCGATGAGCCGTCAGGCGGACCGTGAGGGATATCCCGAAGTGGCCGAAGCCTACAAGCGGATAGCCTTCGAGGAAGCGGACCATGCCGCCAAGTTTGCCGAGTTGTTGGGCGAAGTGCTGAAGGCCGACACCAAAACCAACCTGATGATGCGGGTCGATGCGGAAAACGGCGCCTGCAAAGGGAAAAAGGAGCTGGCGACCAGGGCCAAGCAGCTCAATTACGATGCCGTCCATGACACCGTCCACGAGATGTGCAAGGACGAAGCCCGCCACGGCCAGGTGTTTGCCGGACTCCTGAAGCGCTACTTCTAGGCCCGAGTTTTCGGCTGCACGGCGACGGCCTCCCCTCCCCCATCAAGGGGATCTATCGCGGGGGGAGAGCCTTCTCTCCGCGGATTATCAAAAAGGCCCCCGCCGCTAATCGCGACGGGGGCCTTTTCTTATCGCCGAAGTTGAGGGTACTGCCTCGCCTCCTTTACGCCCAGTTGCTCCCCGGATGTATCGAGTCGACCAATATCTGCGGGATCACATAGACGTGTTGCCAATTGAAGTGATATTTCTCCATGGCGTTCGGGCTAGTAACCCATCTTTTCACGCCGTTGCTGACCAGAAACACCGCAGCCGAGCCGCTCCCTTTGGCAAGGACTGCCCCATCCGACAGAGCCGGCCCGATTGGCATTGTCGCTACGTCGACGCGCTGGACGCCGTTCCAGTCTATAAAGAGGTTGTTGTAGGTAGTGGGGTTTGGAATCCACTGGAGGTAGCCCTCGGGATTCACCAGGTAAATCGGTCCGCCGGTCAGCGGAGTTAGCCGCAAGCCCGCCAGATCGGGCCTTGGCGCCGGCAGACTTCGGAATTCTACGCCTCTGTTGACTTCAATCTGCGTGGTTTTGACTTCGATGTCTTTTGCCGGAACTAAGCTTCGCTCTGCCATGGTGTTGCCTCCTTGGGGGTTGTGAAAGCTGCCCACAGGGTGTGGGCCGGCGATGATTATAGCTAGCACATTATCTTTGTCAAACTTAACTCCGCCGGGAGTGCTTACGCCCCCCCAGAAAATCAGCATGACGGATAGTCCCCCCCGGGACTTGCCACGAGCATTTGCTCAACCTTTCCAGGCGAGGTTCCCACCCGCCAAGCTATCCCCCCTTCCCTGCCGCGCAATGCGCTTCGTCCCACCGGGCCGCGCTCAATGGGTTAATCAGTGAAAATTCAAAGTTTACTTCTTCCCTGTCGTTGGTGTAGCGTAGAAACATGGAGGGAGCGTTCCCCCCATGCCACCGCATACATCGGTGCGAAATAGCGAGGAGTCCAAGGATTGCTACCCACCATGGGAAGGCGTGACATCTATCAGATTGCAGCAGTGGACAACGGCCAGGCCGATTTCGCCTCCATTCTCAAGACCTTCTCGAAGATGGCGTCCGGACGCCTGAAATGCGATCTGAGGCTCCTTAACTACTATCAGGAGGTTCCCGTCGGCTATGGCGCCACCATCCGCGCCGTACACGGCGACAGCGTGGAGTTATCGGTCCACGAGCATCAGGCCGTCCTGATAAAAGAGGACCAGAGCACCCTCATCAAGAGCAGGCATTTCCCGAAGGAGCTGGGAGTTCACAGTTATGCCGCCTACATCAATTTAGCCAAGAACATCGTGGTTCTCGACAACTTCGCCTACGCCCAGATCCGAGCCGAGCGCAGGGAAGCGGTTCGAGTCCAGCTGAACCAGCCGATACCGGTTACCGTCTCCGGTGAGGGCATGAGCGTTGACGGGATCCTGTCCTGCATCTCCTGCAACGGGGCGGCGGTGCGTCACCCGGAGCCGCTGCCGCTTGCTTCCGGTCAACCGGCAGTTTTGACCTTCGATCTGCTCGGCATCGGCCTGTCGGTGAATGGGTCGTTTGTCAGGACCGAAGCGGACCGGACCTGGGGGAACATGCACATCTTTCGGCTGGAACCCGACAAGGTGGCCGATACCGTTATCGGCAAATTCGTTTATCTGCGCCAGGTGGAGATCATTCAGAACCTCAAGGACCGTTTTCTGGTGACCCCGGGAAGGGAGGAGTAAGAACCTTCCCGGGGCGTCTTTTCTACTTGCCGCTTATATTGGATCGCCACGCCCGCCGCTCAGAATACAGGTCATCACCCCGCCTTCGATTTCGCACCCTACCCTCCTTTTTATCCACTTGACTAGCGTTGCGCGTCTGATATCGTAGCTGCCAAAAGTTGGCAAATACTAACCACACGGAGGCGTTTCATGCCAGATAGGATCGCGGAGTACCAACTGATCGACACGAGGACAAACCACCTGACCGGACCCAAAATGATCACGACTTTTCTCACTACGGGCACGGCGCTTCAGAAGCACGCATTCTTCGGAGTTCAAGAAAACTGGCCGAAATGGCTGGAGGGACCGACGAACTACTTTGACTACGCCGATCAGATGCGCGTGCTCGACGATGCCTATCGGGCCGGGAACAAGCCCAAGAAAATTGAACTAGACCTGCTGAGGGGCCGCGCCGCCTTCAGCTACCAATTGGGCGGCCACTATGTCACCATGCGATCCTACGAGTTGAGGAACCCCGACCTCCTTTTGGATACTTTTCCGCTCAGGGCGACGGGAAGCAAGGTCTCCGCAATCGCCGCCGTCCCGGCCTCTCAGGTCGAGATCGTCTTGACGGCGAAGAACGGCTCCAGCGGGACGGCGATACTGAGAGGGCACCACGTCGTTAAAGGTGGCCCCTACCAGCTCCAGTACTGCAAAGGGATTGCGACCTCGGAAGATTCCTGGTTCACCCTGCCGCAGCATTACCCCACCTGCGGCAGAATCGTCGTCCCGAATCTCGATCCGGTAAGCCAGTACTTCTTCAGGATCAGGTACAACGGCCCCTTGGGTCCCGGTCACTGGTCACAGACGGTAAACCTGATCATCCATTGAGAGCACGCCGAGACGCCTGCCGCTAACTCCGGCAGGCGTCTCGGCTTCGCACGACCTCCAACTTCGGACCGGGCGAGAATTGGGCGATGTGATCATTTCCAATCCAAAACCGACGATCCTTTTTCCGACGCGACCATTTCCATTCCGAAATCGACCATTTTTTTCCGGCGTGATCATTTCTAATCCGAAATCGACGATCTTTTTTCCGGCGCGATCGTTTCTAATCCGAAATCGATGATCTTTTTTCCGGGGTGATCGTTTCTAATCCGAAATCGATGATCTTTTTTCCGGGGTGATCGTTTCTAATCCGAAATCGATGATCTTTTTTCCGGCGTGATCGTTTCTAATCCGGAATCGACAATTATT
>CAIYDQ010000318.1 GCA_903925075.1 uncultured Geobacter sp. | reverse complement strand
TGATGTGATCCACGTCTAGCATCTCCTTTGTTCTCCTCTCTCCGATAGAATCTGGAGAGTATGGAGCCGAGTGCTAGGGTGGGTCAATTTTGGACGCCGATTATGGCCGTAGGTGGGTCAATATTGCATGCCGATTCACACTAGGAGATTCAAACCTTCCTCAAGGGTCCAAATTGCAGCACCTACCATGTAACTGAAGTCTTCAACTGGCTTTTTAACTGCGGCCCTAAATTCCATTTCTTCATTACGAGGTTTAAGTGCTGGATCTATTCGTGGATCTATTCGCATTACCGACCTCCGAATATTTTCTCATTCATCGACGCAACAACTTTTGAGGTGTGCTGTTCCGACAAGTGGCTGTACCTCTTTACCATGGCAAGGGTCTTATGTCCAAGGACATCTGCGATGTCAACAGTGGTCGCTCCATTCATAGCAAGATAGCTTGCCGCGCTGTGCCGTAGGTCATGGAAGTGAAAATCCGATAACTGTGCTTTTTCAATAGCATTCTTCCAGGATTTACGAAGATCCATCGGTGATTTGGGATCGCCACCAGGGAACAGAAGCTGGGTATCAAGGCGACGAACCTTACTATGTTCCTTGAGCAGATCCAGCGCATGCCCGGCGATGGGGACATTACGCCGCTCACCATTTTTTGTGTCTTGTAGAATGATACAATCCCGAACGAGATCGACATCTTTCCAAGTAAGCGTCATGATTTCGCTGTAGCGCATACCGGAGGAAAGGGCGAGCACCACTATCGCATAAAGGCTCTTATTGTGACTCTGCTTGCATGCAGCAAGGAGGGCGGGCCTCTCCTCCTCAGAGAGAAACCGCACTCTGCCCCTTGGTTCAACCGGCTTCTTGACCTTCCGCACAGGGTTATCATCCAACCATCCCCACTCGTTAACTGCCACACTAAATGCGTGAGACAGCGCAGCCAAATATCGAACACCAGTTGCGGGAGTCCGTAGCGTTCCCTTGTTCGTCTTTCCCTGGAGCAGCTTGTCCCGACATTCACCAACCATCGCTGGAGTAACGTCGCAAAGCGTATACACTCCGATCTCTGTTTTCCACCATTTCAATTGGCCTTCCTGAACCTCCCTACTTTTAGGCTTCGTCGGCAGGATCAGTTCTATGTATCGGTCAATCATTTCACCAAGGGTATGCTTCTTGGAAGCTGTGGTTTTAAAATGACGGCCTTCCTGGATTGCTGACTCAGTTTGCTGCGCCCAGCGCTTGGCATCGGTTTTACGTTCAAAGGTCTCGGTTTGCACAGGGAAACCCTTCAATCTTACCTGTACCCGGTAACGTTTCTTACCATCTTTGGTGGTTCTCTCTTGGATATATGCCATTGGCTATTACCCCCTTTTAGCTGGTGACAACAAGTCACAATAACTTACCGCTAACCGCAACAATGATGTACAATCATACGCACACATACTTTTTGTATTGTTATAACAGCAAGTTAGCTTACGGTCAACCTTAAATGGTGCACTGATGGTGCAATTTGTAATTTAATTTGGTTCAAAAGCCTTCTAAAATTAGTGCATTGCAGACCTTACCAATTACTGTAGTCTGTGGTTCTGTGTCGTCTTTATTCGCGGGTTAGTGCACCACCAGTGCACCATTTGGCAATTTTGAGCACAAAAAAAGGGCCAGCTGTAATCAGCTAACCCATTGCAATCAAAAGTTAAATTATCTTTTTAACCGAAGTTGTTAAGCTTCGGTTTCTGAAGATTTCGAGTCAGGCACCATCGACCACTCGGACATCTCTCCGTTTCCTGCCTTAAACTGCTTCTTCCGCGCCCTGAGGGCAGCGAAAAAATTTGAAAGTAATGCTGAGGTTTCGTCGCCCCGAACTCCGGGGGTGAGGGCGACGCTGTGGTTGAGTCTTTTGTCGTTGCTCAGGTCGAACAGGGAACCCGCCGCGCCGCCTTTGGGATCGTAGCTTCCGAAGACCACCTTGTCCAGCCGGGAGAGTATCACCGCTCCCATGCACATGGTGCACGGCTCCAGGGTCACGTAAAGGGTGGCTCCGGTCAAGCGCCAACTGGCGAGCTTCTTGGCCGCCTTCCTGATGGCGATCATTTCGGCGTGGGCCGCCGGGTCCTGCCTGCTCTCGCGCAGATTGTGCCCCCGCGCGATCACCGCCCCGTCCTTCACTATCACGGCGCCGATGGGCACCTCGCCGACCGCCTCGGCTTTCCTTGCCTGGGCGATGGCCTTCCCCATCCAGTAGGCGTCATCCCTTACCATCTTTTCCTTCTCGACAGCTCTTCCTGCGAGCCATGGAAATTACCATGCGGCCATTTCTTCTGTCAAGCTGTTTCAGTGCAAACCTTCGCCGCTGGTGGTCATTACCAGCTTGCCGTGTTTGACCCCCTTCACCCCGATCAGTTCGTCGGCTATCTTTCGCACCTCGCGCGCTTTGCCGCGCACCACCAGCACCTCCAGGCAATTGTGCGCGTCGAGGTGGACGTGCAGCGAGGAGATGATCTGGTCGTGATGGGCGTGCTGCTGCTCGGTCAGCTTGTCGGAGAGGTCGCGCACGTGGTGGTTGTAGACCAGCGTCACCGTGCCCACGCTTTCTTTTTCGCCTTCCTCCCAATCGAGTTCCACCTGGGCTGCCCTGATCAGGTCGCGGATCGCCTCGGAGCGGTTGGCGTACCCTTTGCGCTCGATCAAGGTGTCGAAGCTCTCCAGAAGTTCGTCGTCCATGGATATGCTGAATCTGACCGTATCGCCCATGCTTTTCCCTTATCCCCTGCATCTCTTTTATCCCTGTTAAATGTTCAGGTTTTCAGGTATGCCCGGATCCCCTGTTCGAACCCTGTGGGCTGGAAGGTGAAGGTTTTGCGCCAGTCGCCATCGCAGACGCTTCCTTGCAGCAACATGGTCAGTTGGTCGGAGGTGATCGGGAAGAAGGAAAACCGCTCCATGACCGGCACGACCAGCCGCATCAGCGCCAACGGGCTGTTGAGCTTGTGCACCTTTTGCTTGCCGACGGCGCGCCCGATGACGTCGAGGAGCTCGTTGTAGCTCATCCGGTCGGGCCCGCAAAGATCGTAACTCTTGCCGATGGTCTCCGGCTTTTCCAGGGCCTGCGCGAAACAGCGGGCCACGTCGTCGGCGCAGATCGGCTGCATCCGGTAGGCCCCGTCGCCGATGACGGGCATCGCCGGAAAGCTGCGCAGGTAGCCGACCAGTTGGTTGATGAAGTCGTCTTTAGGTCCAAAGATGACGGAGGGGCGAAAGATGGTGTAGTCGAGCCCGGAGCGGCGCACTTCCTCCTCGGCGGCGGACTTGCTGCGGAAATAACCGGAACTGGAGTCGGCCGAGGCGCCCAGCGCCGACATCTGCAGGTACCGCTTGACGCCGGCCTGCCGGGCGGCGGAGACGATGTTGCGCGTCGCCTCGATGTGCAGCCGCTGAAAGGTGACGCCGCGGCGGGGAAACTGCCGGATGATGCCGATCAGGTTGACGACGGCGTCGCAGCCGGCAAGGGCGCCGCCGAAACTTTGCGGCGCCGTGGCGTCCCCCACGACCTCTTCCACCCCCGGTTCGCCGCCGGAGCCGCTCTTGTGCACCAAGAGCCTGATGGCGTGCCCCTTGGCCAAAAGCGCCCGACGCACATGGCCGCCTACGAAACCGGTCCCTCCCGCCAGAAATATCCTCATGGTTGCTCCTTTGCAGGCCTCCCTGCGCCAAACGGCACGCCGACCCGGCGACAAAAACCCGAGGGGGGCGCGTTGTATACAAATCCTTGTAATCCAAGGCGTCGTGTGCTAAAAAGAGCTTCTTAATCAAACGCTAGAGGAGACGATCCATGGACGCGCAAGGTGATGTTTGTTACACGTTTGAAGCCGCTATAGAGATGGCCACCAAGATGGAAGACGAAGGATTCAGGGCTTATTTGTCCGCGCTTCGCATCGTGAAAGACAAGGCGGCTCGCCAGATATTCAAGGAAGCTGCGCTGGACGAGCTCGAACATAAGCATCAGTTGGAAAAGACTTTGGTCGAGGGCGAGATGAAGGGGGGCGCCGATCTACATCAGACGGTCCCGACCATGAACCTCGACTATGTGCTGGCCAAGCGGGAGCTGCGCCCGGAGTCCGACGCGCGCGAAGCGCTTGCCTATGCCATCCACCTGGAGAAGGGCTCGATCGATTTCTACCAGAGGATGTCCCGGGGATGCGAAGGCGCTCCGATGGCGGTGCTCTTCCAGCGGATGCTGGCAGATGAAACGCGCCATCTGCAATCGCTCGAAGACTTCTACGAGCAGCACTTCATGGCTGAGAACTAAAAGAACCCTCGCCCGATGCAGGGGCGGCCATCCGGCCGCCCTGCTCGGCAACCCGACCGGCTGCCGCTACATCGGCGAGGGATTTTTTTGTTTGACTAGAGGATCTCGACCAGTTTGAGGTCGAAGTTGAGCGCCTGACCGGCCAGCGGGTGGTTGGCGTCGATGGTGATGGACTCCTCGCTAACCTCTACCACCAGAACCTGGAAAAGCTGGCCGTCTTCCTGGGTCACTTCCAGCTGCTGTCCCACCACGGGTTTGATCTCCTTGGGAAGGTCGCCGCGCGGCACTACCGCCACCATCTCCTCGATCCTCTCGCCGTAGGCGTCCTCGACCGGTATGTGGATGGTCTTGGTTTCGCCGACTTCCATTCCCGCCACGCCCGCGTCGAAGCCGGGAATAACCTCTCCTGCGCCCAAGGTGAACTCAAGCGGTCCGTGTTCGCAGCCGCATTCGTCTTCGGCGCACTCCGAGGCATCGAACACCGAGCCGTCGTCCAGCCTCCCCGTATAATGAACCCTGACGCGGTCCCCTTCTTTAGCCTTTGCCATAAATTACCACCTTTGAAGTTTTTGGGTAAATCCCGCCAAGCCTACCAGATAGTTCGGGATTTATCCATTTTTTTATCCGAATATTCCGCCCGCGGCGGGGAAAGCGCGGCGCAACCACGGCGCGCGCAATCGATCCTTCACTTCCTGCGGTGGAAATGATATGTATGGACGTTGGGGGCGACATGGAGACCAAGAACAGATCCAAGGTTTTTTCCGGCTTGGTGATAGACATCGAGCAGATGGATGTGCTGATCGGCAATCAGGGGTGGTATACCTACCAGATCGTGCGCCATCCCGGCGGCGCCGCCATTTTGCCGCTGCACGAGGACGGCAGCGTCACCTTGATCCGCCAGCTTCGTCCGGCGGTGGGCGATTTCCTGCTGGAACTGCCGGCCGGGCGCCTCTCTCCCGGCGAAGACCCGCAGCTCTGCGCGGCGCGGGAATTGACCGAAGAGACCGGTCTCACCGCCGCCACCCTTACCTCGCTGGGCGTTTTGCATTCCTCCCCGGGAGTGTTCGACGAGGTGATCCACCTGTACCTCGCCACCGGCCTTTCCCAGGGGGAACCGGCTCCCGAGGCCTACGAGGAAATCTACTGCGTGCGCCTGCCGTTGGCGGAGGCGTTGACCATGGCTGCCGAAGGGGGCATCACCGACGGCAAAACCATAGCGGCCCTCTTGCGCGCCGGGAGGCGGCTTACATGATACTGGTGGCGCAGGTGGACGCGGAACTGGCCGGCATGCGGCTCGACGACGGCGCCAAGACCCTTTTCCCGCAGCTCTCCAAGGGGGAGATCAGAAGGATCATCGATTGGGGGGGGTGCAGCGTAGCGCAGACCCTGGTCCGGGTGGCCTCCCGCATCCTGAAGGAGGGGGACGAGATCGCGCTGGGGGTGATGGCGCCCGAGCGCTGCATCGAGTTGGTCTACGCCAAAAGCGAGCTCCTTTACGAGGATAAGAACTTCATCGCGGTCTACAAGGCGGCCGGCTTCAACAGCCAGCGGACCCCTTACCAGTTGAAGGGGACGGTCGAGTACGCGGTGGAATGCTACATGAAGAGCATCGGCTTGAAGGACCCCTCGCGGGTGGTGCACCGGTTGGACCGCGGCACCTCCGGCGTGATGTTCTTTCCCAAGCACAAGCAGGCGGCGACCCTGATCTCGGACCTGCTCAAAAACGGCAAGGTGGAGAAGACCTATTGGGCGCTGGTCGCCGGTTCGCCGGACGAGCCCCGGTGGAGGGTGGAGGCGCCGATCGCCAAGCTCGGCAAGTTCAAGTACGGGGTCTCCCAGGCGGGAAAACCGGCTCGAACGGTGTTCACGGTGCTGGGGGAAGGCGCCGGGGCGACGGCCATCGAGGCGAGGCCGCTTACCGGGCGCACCCACCAGATCCGCGTGCACCTGGCGCACTCCGGCTTTCCCATCCTCGGGGACGAAAGCTACGGGGGAGCGCCCGCGGCGCGGATGATGCTGCACTGCCGCAGCATGCGCTTCACCGGGCCAAAGGGGATTGTGGTGGAAGCCGTGGCGCCGGTCGATGCGGAGTTCGCCGCGGCCTCGCCGGAGCTTGCCACCCAGAAAAGCTGAGAACACCGGAAAGAATTTTTAGCCACAAAAACGCACAAAAGGCACAAAAAAGATCCATCTACACTGCCGTGAAACAGGATTTTCAATCTTGAAGACCCTGAAAAGACCGTCAGTGCTACTGGCATTGTTTTTTTGTGACTTTTGCGCTTTTTTGCGGCAGCATGTATTTTTTGATTTTCTCGGATTGCCTCGGACTTTCTCCGTGGCTAGTGGTTTGACATGATTGGAGGTAGCTATGAAGAAGAATCTGTGGGCCATCCTTTTCCTGGTCGTCGTGGCCTCTGCCTGTTCTCTCGCTGTCTGGGCCAACGAGCCGGCGGCCTCGAAACCGTGCTGCGACAAGTCCGCGATGGCGGGCAAGGGCGCGCCCTGTCCGATGCACGCCAAGGACGGCAAAGCCGGCGCCGACTGCGACCTGCACGCCAAAGCGGAGTGCGACAAATGCCCAAAAGACGGCAAAGCGGCTAAGGGTTGCGAGCATTGCGCGAAGATGCAGGGAGCCCAGGGGAAACCGTGCGACATGGCGGGGGGTTGCGAGAAGATGGCGGCTGCGCAGGCGAAACCTTGCGGCGACCAAGAGTGCGATAAATGCCCGAAGATGCAGCCGGCTCAGAAGAAGCCCTGCTGTGACAAAGGCACGCCGCAGTAAAGTAAGTTGTTGCGACAGGTGCGACCAGGGGAAAAAGCCTGGCAACGAGGATCAGGCGAGCGGCCACTTGGTGCTGTGCGGGTCGAACCCCGGCTCGCCCCTGTTTTCCGGACCGCCTCTAAGGAGCGCCCGCACGGGCGCTCCGTCTCCGCCTTTGATTTTCAAGGGGAGGCAGATCAACTCGTACTCGCCGGGTCGGACATCCGCCAGGTTGATCCCCTCAAGGATCAGCACGTCGTTGTCCAATAGCGTCCGGTGCACCTCGCCGCTCCCCCCCGGGCTCTCCACCGAAAGATAATCGATCCCGATCAGCTTCACCCCGGACTCGACCAGAAACCTGGCGCCGTCCGCCGACAGGGCGGCATATTCGGGATGGAACTCGCTTTCCTGCCAGAACTGCGAATTGCCCGTCTTCAGCAGCACTCGCTCGGCCCCCTTGATCGGCAGACGGCTCAATTCCTCGCGCCCGATCAGGGAGGCGTCCGCGATCTCCAGCACCAGCGCCGGGCCGATCAGGCGCTCCAGCGGGATTTCATCGACGGACCGGCCGGCGTCGCTGAAATGACGCGGGGGGTCCAGATGCGTGCCGCTATGGGAGCCGAGGGTAAGATGGGAGACGTTGGCGAGGTCCCCTTGGGCGATGCTGAGCCAGGGAGCGATAACGATCGGAGGATCGCCGGGGTAGATGGGGAGCGCTGCGGATAGCGGCATGGTGATGTCATGGATTCTCATCGGCGCCTCGCAGCAACTCTCCCAACAGCCGCTCCAGATCCGCTTCCTCGAAGATGTAATGCTCCCCGCAAAATTCGCAGGTCACCTCGGCGCCCTGTTGCTCATCGCGCAGCGAGACGAGCTCGTCCTTGCCCATCGACAAAAGCACCCGCTCGATCCTCTCCTTGCTGCAACTGCAGGCGAAGCCCAGCGCCCTTTTCTCCAGGACGTCGAAGGGTATCCCGGCGAAAAGCAGCTCCAGGATCTCTTCGGGGCTCTTGCCGCCATGCAGCAGTTCGCTCAAGGGGGGGAGCTGCTCGATCCTCGCCATCAACTGGTCGATCACCTCGGGATCTACCGGCGGCACGGCCTGGATCAGGAAGCCGCCGGCGGCGGAGACCGTGCCGTCCGGCTCCACGAATTCGGCCAGGCCTACCGCCGAGGGGATCTGCTCGGACTCGACCAGGTAGAGCGCCAGGTCTTCGGCGATCTCGCTCGTGTAAAGCTGCACGGTCCCCCGATAGGGCTCCTTCAGCCCCAGGTCCTTGGCGACGGTCAGAAAGCCGGCCCGCCCCAGCGCGTTCGCCACGTCCAATCCGCCGTCCGGCCGCAGCAGATGCACCTGCGGCTCGCCCACGTAGCCGCGCACGCTGCCGTCGCTGTCGGCTTCCACCACGATCTTTTTCAGCGGGCCGTTTCCTTCGTAACGAAAGGCCACCCGCTGCCCGGTCTTCACCATGGCGCCCATCAGCGTCCCCGCCGTCAGGGCGCGCCCCAGGGCGGCCGCGGCGGTAGGCTGCGTGCCGTGGCGCTTGCAGACCTCGTCCACCAGCGAAGCGGTGACGCAGGCAAGTCCCCTGACGTTCCCGGAAACGGTGAGAATCCTCACCAGATAATCGTTCATATAATCACCCCTACCCTGCCCACGATTTCTCCTTCCCTGAGGCTTAGCTCCTTCATGGCGATGAAGTCCCAGGGGTTGATCCCCTTGACCCGGTAGGCGAAAAGCTCGGCCATCCTCGGCACCCGCGTCAGGTCGCAGGTGATCAACTCGCCCATGCAGCTCAGAAAGGGAATCCGCTGCACCACTTTCTTGGTGAGCCAGTCCAGGTCGATCGGCGTCACCTGTTCGAGCTTCAGGAATACGCACTTTCTGGCCGCGCTGAACTCCAGCCCCTGGATGGTGAAGGTGGCGGAAAAGGGGATGGCGAACGGCAGCATCCGCTTCTTCATCCGCCCTTTGATCTCGCCGTAGCCGTCGGCAAGCGCCAGGGAAAATTCCACGATCTCCTCGTCCCTGGCGCGATCCAGGAATTCCCGCTGCAGATAGGCCTGCGAGAGGCGGAACTCCCTCTTGACCAGCAGATCCTTCAGGCTCTGCTCCTTCACCAGTTCCGCCAGCGCCGGATTCTTCAACTTGTCGCGCAGCTTGTCGAGGATGCCCATGGTTCGTCGCTCCCCTTTACAAAAGGCCGGCGCTGTAGTTGAACTCGGAGCCCCCTTGGACGCCCAACCCCTTGCGGTACGCCTCCAACGCCCTTTCCCGCTCCTCCGGCTGCAGATGCGAGAGGTCCAGCAGATAGCAGCCGCACCCCATCTGGCGCAGCTCGTTTCGATACTGGGTCAGGGCCAGCGGGGTCTGGGCGCTCACCACGGTGAGATGATCCTTCACCTTGACGGCGTAGACGTCGCCGCGGTCGGAGGTGAGCGGCGCCTCCCCCTTGATCTCCTTGATGGCGATCTTGGAGGTGATCACCGGGACCGGCGCGTACAGCAGCACCGCGCGCGCGATCTTCAGGTCGCTGGCCAGGAGCAGCTTCATGTTGTCGCGGTCGTCCTCGATGTAGAGGGTGGCCCGCTGGCAGCCGAGTTCCTGCCAGGTGAGCAGCGCCTGGGAGTTGAGCGAGAACAGCCGGTAGTCGGTGGACAGCTCGGCGTCGGTCCCCTTGAAGAACTGGAACTGGGACAGGTTGGTGAGCTCGAAACGCTTGAAGCCCGCCCGCAGGATGGCGTCCACCGATTCCCGGTAAAAAGGGAGGTCGGCCTCGAAGATGATGAACGGGAGCTGCCAAATGACGCACCCCTCGCCGTCCCTGACCTTGCGGGCGAACTGCGCCAACTGGTGCATGTTCGCCTTGGACACCGGCAGGATCACCGCATCGACCACGTCCCGGTGCAGTTCGTGCCAGTCCTTCACCTGCTCGATCTTCACCGACAGCTGGTCTTTTCCCTTGTAGGGCGAGGGGCGCCTCGGGACCAGCGCCGCGATCGCCGCCTCGCGTCCCTGGGCGCTTCTCTTCTTCAGGTCTCCCAGCGCCTGTCCGGCGAGCCAGCTATAGAAGTTGCGCCTGATCTCCTTCAACTTCGGGGGAGGGATGAGCAGCGCCGGGAAATCCGGGGCGCTGAGGCCGGCCAGGGCGAACAGGGTGTCGCCGCTTTTGGAGAACTGCGCCCTGAGCACGCCTTCCATGTCAGTTGAGCGCGAGGCCTCCAGCGGGCCGAGATGAAACTCGGTCTCAAACTGCGCGCCGAGCACCTCGGCCTGAATTTTCAAGGATTCGTCGGCCAAGGAGAGCCGCAGGATGCAGGGGATGCTGTCACCCTTGGCCGCCTCCAGGCGCCTCACGCAGGCGTTCTCGCTCATGGTGAAGGCGGTCTCGGAGGAGACCTTGAACACCGAGTCGCCGAGCTTGAAGGGAAACGGCGAAGGGGTGGAGACCAGCGTGTTCTCCTTTACGCTCATCACCTTCTGATTGCCGATGAACAGGTCCTTGACGGTGAAGGCGCGGCCGGCCATGTCGGTCTTGGGCTGCACCCGGACCCGGTCGCCGACGTGCAGGCGGTCGCGGGTCTCGAAGCTGATCCGGTTGCCGCGCATCTCCCTGATGTCGCCCAGGTAGCGGCCGGTGGCCCCCTTGATCGACGGGGTGGAGATGTCGGTGGGCGCGTGCGAGGCGAGGAAGCCCTTGGTGGGCACCCTGCCGAAGGAGAGCTTCAGGAGCGCCTTGGCCTCGGCGACCGCCGACTCGTACGACCCCTCCGCGGCGTCCAGCACCATGCGGTAGGCGCCGATGACGCTCGCCACGTACTCGGCCGATTTCATCCTTCCCTCGATTTTCAGGGAGGCGACGCCGGCCTTGATCAGCGCCGGGACCATTTCGATGCTGGAAAAGTCGTTGGTGGAGAGGTAGTAGCCTTCCTTCCCCTTGTGCTTGTACTGGCGCCGGCAGGGCTGCGCGCAGCGCCCGCGGTTGCCGCTGTGGCCGCCGAGGAAGGAGGAAAAGAAGCACTGGCCCGAGAACGAGAAGCAGAGCGCGCCGTGGATGAAGCATTCGATCTCCGCCTTGCTGGCCGCCACGATCGAGCTGATTTCGTCCAGGTGCAGTTCGCGGGCCAGCACCACCCGTTCGAAACCGAGCTCCTCCAGTTGCCTGACGCCCAGCGAGTTGTGGATGGTCATCTGGGTCGAGGCGTGCAGCGGGATGCCGGGGAAGAATTCGCGGGCCAGCCGTGCCACCGCCATGTCCTGCAGGATTACGCCGTCGACGCGCATCGCCTCCAGGCTTGCCAGGGTGTCGATCAGTTGCGGGAGTTCCGCCTCCTTCACCAGGGTGTTCAGGGTGACGTAGAGCTTTTTGCCGTTGCCGTGGGCATAGGCGGTCATGCGCTCCATCTGGGAAAGGGTGAAATTCTTCGCCTTGGCGCGGGCCGAGAACTCTCTCAGGCCGGCGTAGACCGCATCGGCGCCCTTTTCCATGGCGGCAAAAAAAGCCTCCAACGAACCTGCGGGGGCGAGGAGCTCGGGCTTCTTCGGGACAATAAGTTTTTGGTTTATGGACATGGTGCTACAGTACCGGAAGGGGGATCAAGGGTCAAGCGAAGAGTCCGACCGGTCCGACCGATCCGACCGATCCGACCGATCCGACCGATCCGACCGATCCGACCGATCCGACTGATCTGGCTGATCTGGCTGATCGGGCTGTCCTGCTACTTCCCTTGAATCGGCAGGTACTTGTAGCGGTACCGTTTCTTCGCCAGGTTGGCGAGGGAATAGAGATCGGATTGAGCGATTATCCAGAGGCCGTCTTCCTTTCTGAGCTTGATCGACTTGGTGACGAACTCGGTGCCGGAGACGTTGCCCTCGAAACCAAGGCGCGCCCGCACCGCCGCCGCCCGCTCGCCCTTCAGCGAGACCTGGGCGTTCTGCATCTTCTCCCAACAGCAGGCGGGCTTTCGCGGGGCCGAGGAGAGCCGCTTGGCAAACTGTTCGGCGCTCTCCTTGCCGCCCGAGGTGCGCTCGAAAAGATCGGCGTACCTGCCGTCCCGCCACAGGTCCAGGATGCGCTCGAAGTCGCGCAGCACCTCCTGCTCGGTGCCGGTGGCCGGTCGCGCAACCACGCGGTTGCGCGCTTGGGCCGGGATGATCGACAATGCCACCAATAACAGCGCTAACAACGAAACTCGTCTCATGGGCTCCTCCTTCGGGGGAAAAACAAGTGCCAATGATACCGCAAACGTCGGCAAGCGCCAGCCGGGCCATGGGCGCGCCCCCATTAAATGATTACGTCTGCACCTGCCATCCTATGCGCCGCCGTCAGTCTCGCTAAACGCCGAGTCAATTCCCGTTTTATAACCTTTTTTTATCATCATCAAAAAGCCGGAAGGGGTCGGCAACGCGCCGGAAGCGGCGCAATGCGCAGATTAAAAGCGTCACAATTCTGCCGTTCGTCGGCTCATCCCCCCCAAAGTGGACAATTTCAGGTCGTTAGCCCTCTGCTGCCTGTAGAATTAGGCCAGCCACCGCTTTTATTCCACAACGGTTGTGGATAACCGTGTGGACAACAAAGGTGCCTCTGTGAAAAGCCCTGTCAAAAAGCGGCTTTTACGGCATATTGCCTAGCTCTTAGGCAGCCTTTGGCCCGACTCCGAAACGGCGTCATAAATTTGCCGCGCCCGTCGCCCATAAAAAAGGGGGGCATTCGCCCCCCCCTTTCGGTTTTACTCAACGCGCTGCTAACGCTGTTAATTAAGCCATAACAAACAGCAGTTCCTCTTTCTCGACCTTGCCGCCTTCTTTGCAACGCACCTCGGCGACCGTAGCGTCCTCCTTCGCCTTGACGTTGGTCTCCATCTTCATCGCCTCGGTCACCACCAGGATGTCACCCGCCTTGACGGCGTCGCCCGGCTTCACGTTCAGCTTCAGCACCTTGCCCGGCATGGGCGCCCCGATCTGCTTGGGGTTGGACTTGTCGGCCTTGACGCTCGCCGAGCCGTCGTTTTGCACGGAGTTGTCGCGCACCGTCACGCTGCGGGCGTTGCCGTTCAGCTCGAAGTAGATGTGGCGCGTCCCGTCGGGCTGGAGGCGGCCGACGGCGTTCAGCTTGATGATCAGGGTCTTGCCGGGCTGGATCTCGATCGAGGTCTCCTGCCCCGGCTCCAGGCCGTAGAAGAAGATCGGGGTCGGGATCACCGAGCAGTCGGAGAACTCCTGGCGGTGCTTGTCGAACTCGACGTAGACGTTCGGGTAGAGGATGTAGGAGAGCAGGTCGCGGTCGTTCACCGGGTGCCCCACCTTGACGGCCGCCTTGCCGCGCTCCGCCTCGAAATCGGCGGGCTCCAGGAGCTCGCCGGGACGGCAGGTGATCGGCTGCTCCCCTTTCAGGATGATCTTCTGCAACTCCTGCGGAAAACCCTGGTAGGGCTGGCCGATCATCCCCTTGAAGAAGCCGACCACCGATTCGGGGAAGGCCAGGTCGGAGCCGGGGAGGAAGACGTCGGCCGGCTCCAGGTTGTTCTTCACCAGGAACATGGCCATGTCGCCCACGATCTTGGAGGAAGGGGTCACCTTCACCAGGTCGCCGAACAGCAGGTTTACCTTGTGGTACATCTCCTTGCACTCTTCCCAGCGATCCAAGAGCCCCAGCCCCGCCACCTGCGGCTTGTAGTTGGAATACTGCCCGCCGGGGATCTCGTGGTGATAGACCTCGGCAGAGCCGCTTTTCAGGCCGGACTCGAACGGCTCATAGTAGTCGCGCACCGTCTCCCAGTAGTTGGCCAGTTGCTGCAGGCCGCGCTCGTTCATGCCCGGGTCGCGCTCGGTCCCCTTCAGGGTCGCCACCAGGGCGTTCAGGTTGGGCTGCGAGGTGAGCCCCGAGATGGAGGAGAGCGCCGCGTCGACGATGTCGACCCCGGCCTGGGCCGCCATCAGCAGCAGCGAGCCGCCGTTGCCGGAGGTGTCGTGGGTGTGCAGGTGGATCGGGATGCCGATCTCCTCCTTGAGCGCCTTCACCAGCTGGTAGCCGGCGTACGGCTTCAAGAGCCCCGCCATGTCCTTGATCGCCAGGATGTGCGCCCCCATCTTCTCCAGCTCCTTGGCCATGGAGACGTAGTAGGAGAGCGGGTACTTGTTCCTGGCGGGGTCCGAGATGTCGCCCGTGTAGCAGATGGCGGCCTCGCAGATCTTGCCGGATTTCCTGACCGCGTCCATGGCCACGGTCATGCCGCGGGTCCAGTTGAGCGAGTCGAACACCCTGAAGACGTCGACGCCGCCGGCCGCCGCCTCCTCCACGAAACGCTGCACCACGTTGTCCGGGTAGTTGGTGTAGCCGACCGCGTTGGAGCCGCGCAGGAGCATCTGGAAGAGGACGTTGGGAATGGCCTCGGACAGGGCCGCCAGCCGCTGCCAGGGATCTTCCTTCAGAAAACGCATGGAGACGTCGAAGGTGGCGCCCCCCCACAGTTCCAGGGAGAAGAGTTCGCTGGCCAGGTGCGAGGTCGGCTCGGCGATCTTCAGCAGATCGTGGGTCCTGACCCTGGTGGCCAAGAGCGACTGGTGGGCGTCGCGCATGGTGGTGTCGGTGATCAGCAGCCCCTTTTGCTCCAGCACCCATTTGGAGAGCCCTTCGGCGCCCTGCTCGCGCAGGATGTCGCGGGTCCCCCGGGGGCGGGTCGCGAAGGGGGAGATCTCGGGCACGGTCGCCTCGATCATCTCGGCGGAGCGCACCGGCTTGGTGACCCCCGGCGAGCCGTTCACCACCACGTCGCCCAGGAACTGCAGCACCTTGTTGGCCCGGTCCTTTTTCTCCTTGATCACCAGCAGTTCCGGGTGCTTTTCCATGAAGGAGGTGTTGCAGTCGCCGGCCAGGAAGATCGGATGGGAGATCACGTTTTCCAGGAAGCCGATGTTGGTCTTCACCCCGCGGATGCGGAACTCCTGCAGGCAGCGGTTCATGATGTGGGCCGCCTCCTGGAAGGTGAGCCCCCAGGCGCTCACCTTGACCAGCAGCGAATCGTAGTGCGGGGTGATCATGGCGCCGGAGAAGGCGTTGCCGGCGTCGAGCCTGACGCCGCAGCCGGCCGAGGAGCGGTAGGTGGAGAGCACGCCGAAGTCGGGGGCGAAGTTGTTGGCCGGGTCCTCGGTGGTGATGCGGCACTGGATGGCGAAGCCGCGCATCTCGATGGAGCCCTGGTTGGGTATGTTGATCTCGGGGTCGGAGAGCCTCTTCCCCTCGGCCACCAGGATCTGGGCCTGCACCAGGTTGCGGCCGGTGATCATCTCGGTCACCGTATGCTCCACCTGAATGCGCGGGTTCATCTCGATGAAGTAGTAGTGTCCCTCCTCGTCCATGAGGAATTCGACGGTGCCGGCGTTCCTGTAGCCGACCTGCCCGGCGATCTTCAGGGCGTCGTCGCACAGCGCCTTGCGGGTGGCGCCCGGCAGCGCCAGCGAGGGGGCGAACTCCACCACCTTCTGGTGGCGGCGCTGGATGGAGCAATCCCGCTCGTAGAAGTGCACCAGGTTGCCGTAGGAGTCGCCCAGCACCTGCACCTCGATGTGCTTCGGGTTCTTCAGGTAGCGCTCCAAAAACACCGAGGCGTCGCCGAAGGATGCCTTGGCCTCGGAACTCGCCGACTGCAGCCCTTCCAGGAGCTCCTTCTTGTCGTTGGCGACCCTCATGCCGCGTCCGCCGCCGCCGGCTGCCGCCTTGACGATGATCGGATAGCCGAAGTTCTTGGCGAAGATCAGCGCCTCCTCCTCGTGCAGGATCGGCTCCTCGGTGCCGGGCACGGTGGCGACGCCGGCGGCCTTGGCCACCTTCCTGGCCGCCACCTTGTCCCCCAGCGCGCGCTGCATCTGGGCGGTGGGGCCGATGAAGACGATGCCGTTGGCCTCGCACTTCTCGGCGAACTCGGCGTTTTCGGCCAGGAAGCCGTAGCCGGGATGGATGGCGTCCACCTCGCGCTTCTTGGCCAGGGCGATGATCTCGTCGATCCCCAGGTAGGCGTCGATAGGGCTTTTCCCCTTTCCGACCTGGTAGGCCTCGTCCGCCTTGTAGCGGTGCAGCGACAGCTTGTCCTCTTCCGAATAAATAGCGACCGTGCTGATGCCGAGCTCGGTGCAGGCCCGAAAGATCCTGATCGCGATCTCTCCTCGATTAGCCGCCATGACCTTCCTGAACTTTTTTGCTTCCATCGCCTCTCCTTTGCGAACCGCGGGGTTATCTGAAACATAGTGGTGACAAGTGGATGTAAAATCAAACTAAATTCTAGGAAAATTTTATCTATCTAAAAATGCGCGGCAAAATTCGCGTATAAAACCATTTTCAACCGACATTGTCAACAGCAATGCAGTTATGTGCATATTTGCGGCTCCCGGTTCCGGAGCGCCCAAGCGCGCCGCGCCCCTCCACCCCTCCCCCGGCAGGGGCACTGGCGTTATTTAAGGGAATAGTGCACTAAGCAGTCCCCCCTCCCCTTGCGGGAGGGGGAGTTCTCTGCAAAAGCTGGTTAGCGCCGGTGCCCGACGGGGAAGGGGTAGAAAGGAGGAAGCCGATACCACCAGCACTGACGCGCAAAACACCAAGATGAGGTGTGGTGGCCCTTCAGCGCAGCCTCGGATTTTTTTTGTCGCAAAGTTTCGGTAGACAGCCAACAGGTTTTCCTCTAGGATAGCGTGGCATCGCTGCCATTTTTGAGGAGGGCCACCGACATGAAAGGTATC
>CAIYDQ010000317.1 GCA_903925075.1 uncultured Geobacter sp. | reverse complement strand
GTAAATGTTGCCGATGATCCCCTTCACCCTGCTCCTCTCGACGTACAGCTCCGCTATGGTGCCGTTCTCGATGAGCGCGATGCGGGTTTCGTGGGAGGTGGTGTTGATAACCAGCTCGTTTCCCATGCTAACCCCTTCTTTTTATATGAGATAGAAACATTGCAAATTAGTTGTCGGGATGCGCCCGGGCGAAGATTACCTCCAGCTTCTCCAGCCGCGCCTCCTTGAAGGCTTCCGCCGGCAGTCCCAGGACGGCCGAGGCGAACTCCACCGGCTTGCCGCGCCCCACCAGCATCTCCAGGCTGGCGCCGGCGACGCTCAGTTCGAAAAGCTCGTGGCGCAGGTCGAACTCCACCACTTTGCCCTTCTTTTCGCGCCGAAGCGGCCAGGACTCCAGCGCCAGGAAGCGCGCCGCCTGATCCTGCAGATCGACGGTCACCGGCTCGGGAAGCGTCACGCGGTACCTGACCCGCTCCATCAGCACCGACAGGGCCTGGGCCTTCATCGGGATCAGCGCCGCCTCCAGCACACGCACCCCCTCGGGGAGGGTCCGGTTCAGCGCCGCCTGCAACTGCTCGGCGGAAAAGCCGGCGTCCACCTCCATGTCCATGTACTCCGCGTGCGATTCGATGCCGACCGAAAGCGCCGTGGCGAAGGAGAACTTGGGATGCGGATGAAAACCTTGCGAGTAGCGCATGGGAATGCGGGCGCGGCCGACCGCCCTGACGAACAGGGTCAGCATCTCCAGATGGCTGAGAAAGCGCATCCGGCCGAGCTTTTCGAAACGGATGCGGATTCTTTGCGCCAGTTCGCTGGCCTGCTGCGGCGGCACCTCGCAGGCATAAGTGGCAAAGGGGACCGACTCGTGCAGGCGCAGCTTGATCGCGTCGAAATCGCAGACCCCGCAGCCGGTGCACTCCCCGGCCCTGCAGTCGGGCGTGGCGGCGCCGGCGATGGCGGCCTCGCGCTCGGCCAAAAGGAACTCCCGGCGCACCCCGCAATCGATGTGGTCCCAAGGGAGCGGCTCGTCCAGTTCGCGGCGCCGGTGGTAGAAGCTCGCCTCGATGCCGGAGTTCTCGAAGGCCTGCAGCCACTTCAAGCGGTCGAAGTGCTCCCACCAGCCGTCGAAGCGGCAACCCAACCGGTGCGCCTCGATCAACAGGGCGCTGAGCCTCCGGTCGCCGCGGGCGAAGACCCCCTCCAGCCCGGAGAGCGAGGCGTCCTGCCACTTCATGATCAGTTTCTTCTTCTTGAGCGCCGGCCGCAGGAAACGCTGCTTCTCGACGATCTCTTCCTCGCTGATCTGCGGCTCCCACTGGAACGGGGTGTGCGGTTTGGGGACGAAGCTCGACACCGAGACGTTGACGTCGCCGCCGTTGCCGGCGAATTTCCCCTGCCGCTTCACCTCACGGGAGATGTCGACGATCCCCTGGATGTCGTCCATGGTCTCGGTGGGGAGGCCGATCATGAAGTAAAGCTTGATCAGCCGCCACCCCGCGCTGTAGACGGCGCGGGCGTTTTCCAGCAGATCCGCTTCGGTGATCCCCTTGTTGATCACGCTGCGCAGCCGGTCGCTCCCCGCCTCGGGCGCCAGGGTGAAGCCGGTCTTGCGCACCCGGCGCACCTCTTCCGCCATCTCCGGGCTGAGGCTTCCCACCCGCATGGAGGGGAGGGAAACCGCCTTCTTCTGCGCCGCGTAACGGTCCATCAACCCCTTCAACAGCGGGGTGAGGCAGCCGTAGTCCCCCGTCGACAGCGAAAGGAGCGAGATCTCGTCGTAGCCGGTGTTCTCCAGCGCCTCCTCGACGATCTCGAAGATGCGCTCGGGGCTGCGCTCCCGCACCGGGCGGTAGATGTAGCCCGCCTGGCAGAAGCGGCAGCCGCGGGTGCAGCCGCGGGAGATCTCCACGCTCACCCGGTCGTGCACGGTCTTTAGAAACGGCACCACCGGCGTGGTCGGATATTGGGCGGTCTCCAGGTCCGAGACGAAACGCCGCCGGACGCCGCGGTAATCCTCGCGCAGCGGCGCGACGCTCTCGATGCGGCCGCAGGGTTGGTAGCTCACCTGGAAGAAAGCGGGGACGTAGACACCCTCGATCTTGGCCAGGCGCTCCAGGAGCCGCGCCTTGGGCAGGGCTTCCTGTTTCCAGTCGCGGACGCAGGCAGCGATCTCCAGCACGGCGTCCTCGCCGTCGCCGATCAGGAAGGCGTCGAAGAAATCGGCCAGCGGCTCGGGGTTGAAGGCGCACGGCCCTCCCCCCAGGATCAGCGGATAGCCCTGGTCGCGCTCGGCCGAAAGCAGAGGGATGGCCGACAGGTCGAGCATGTTCAATATGTTCGTGTAGGAGAGTTCGTACTGCAGGGTAAAGCCGACGATGTCGGCCTCGATCAGCGGCATCCCCCCCTCAAGGGTGGTGAGCGGCTTCCCCTCCGACCTGAGCAGCTCTTCCAGGTCAGGCCAAGGGGCGTAGCTTCGCTCCGGCGTGATCCAGGGCACCCCCTTCAGCACTCCATAGAGGACCTGCAACCCCAGATGGCTCATCCCTATTTCATAAACGTCGGGAAAGGCAAGCACGAAGCTCAGCCCCCCCTCCCTGCCGGTTACGGTACCCATCTCCCCACCCATGTAGCGGGCGGGTTTTTCCACGGACAAAAGTATGTTATTGCTCAAAAAGCCCCCAAAAGACGTCTGTCAGCCATGGATGGACGCAGCAACCAGCCATGACCGGACATAGTAACAAATTATCTTCGGGACTGGCAAGGTATTATCCCGGTCGGCCCGAGAAAGCGCCCCGCCGCAGAGACGCTCTACCGCATTTGAGGTATTCATGAGACGATTTGCGGTTGTCTTCTCATTATAGCCGCTCCCCTTCCGCAAGTCGTTTCACGTGATTCCGGCATGTTGGAGCCGTAAAGCGGGTTTGGCACGCTCTCTGCTATAAGAGAGGCATCAGTCATTTTCCCTAAAGGAGATTTACCCATGAAAAAAGTTCTGTCCTCCATCGTTGCTGCTCTTGTTGCCGTTGCTTTCGCTGGCGTTGTTTTCGCTGCTGACGCAGCTCCTGCTGCTGCTCCGGCTGCTGAAGTGAAGAAAGAAGAGAAAGCTGCTCCTGCTAAGAAAGCAAAAAAAGCAAAGAAAGCCAAGAAAGCAGCAAAGAAAGCCGAGAAGAAAGAAGAAGCTCCGGCCGCTCCGGCTGCTGCTCCGGCTGCAAAGTAATTCTCCTTTAACGGGTGAGTTAAAAAGGCCGCATCTCACGATGCGGCCTTTTTTTGCGTCCAAAACGGTGACAAATAGTATCCAAAAAACGGAGCAAGTGAGCAACGACGATTTCTCGGCCGCTCCCTTGCTCCGTATTCACATGACTGCCGTTTTCGGGTTTATTCGCGCTGCCAGACGTAGGCGGGATCGAAATAGGGGTCGAAAAAGCCGGGATAGGGGATGAAGAAGGTCAGCGCTTCGCCCACGCCGGTGACGGTGCGCACCAGCGTCATGCCGATCCCTTTCAGCGGGCCTACCGCGAGTCCCTTGGCGACACCCTCCTCCTTGGAAGTCAGGTAGATCTGCTTGGGAAACTCCAGCCAGCCGGTAGCGAGATTCGCCGTCCCTCTAGCCATCTTGTTGGCCATGCCGCTCACCACTTCCTGCGGCGAGGCCTCATCGATCGTGGGGCTGCCGTTGGCCAGCGCCTTTGGCTGCAATCCCAAAAACGACAAAGCAAAGACCACCGCCATCACCGGCAATAAGCGCGTGCGCATATACTATTCCCCCTTTCGATCGGCGTTCTCCGCCGTTTCCTGCTTTCTAGGCTCGACCCGCTTCTCCTCCCACCCCTGCCACACATACTCGGGATAGATCATGGGATCGTAGTAGCCGGGCTGCGGCACCGCGAAGAACACGGTCTCGGTGACGCCGGCAAAAAGACGATAAAAAGCCATGCCCATCCCTTTCAGCGGCCCGATTATATAGCCGGCCCCCCCGCGTTCCTTGACGGTCAGATAGGACTGCTTGGGGACTTCCGCCAGCGAGGTCGCCACGTTGGCTACGCCGCGCACCAACTTGGTGGCCATTCTTTCGGCGATAGCTTCAGGAGGCAATCCGTCAATGGCGAAACAGGACGTGGCGACGAAAAGCAGCAGCAACATGGTCAACAGCGTCGTTTTGACAGGCATTTTCATCTCCAAGTCCGGCATGCGGGAAGGTTGGTTTTAAACTCAAGCTGTTTTAACATAATCATCTACCCTTGGCAAGGCGGGTGAAAGCGAAAGGCACCAAGGGCTAAGGCACCAAGGGCGAAGGGCGAAGGTCTAAAGGCTAAAGGCGAAGGGCTAAGGCGAAAGCTGCGGCTAAGGGCGAAAGCAGTCCCCCCTCCCCTTGCGGGAGGGGGAGTCTCGGCAAAAGCTTATTGTTGCGCCATTACCCTTGATGGGAGAGGGCTCGTCCGCCGGAGCCTTGGCGAAAGAGGGAGAGGGAGAAATTTTAAGGCCGAGCCTGACTTAACGGCACTGACCTTGCCGGAGTGGGGAACTTTTCAGCAATAAAAAACGGCGCTGCTCCCCTAAAGGAACCGCGCCGTTTTTCAGCTTTCAAGCGGGGCGTGCCCCGCCGAGCATTTATTTGCCGTGTTTCGCCAGGTAATCGGCTACTCCGGCTTTGGAGGCCTTCATCGACTCAGCCCCTTCCTGCCAGTTTGCCGGGCAGACTTCGCCGCCGTGGGTCTCGACGAACTGGAGCGCGTCCAGCATCCTCAGCGCCTCACCAACACTCCTGCCCAGCGGCAGGTCGTTGATCACGGTGTGACGAACCACGCCTTTGGTGTCGATCAGGAACAGGCCACGCAACGCGACCGAGTCGTTCAGCAGGATGCCGTAGGACCTGGCGATGCTCTTGGTCAGATCCTCGACCAGCGGATACTGCACGTTGCCGATGCCGCCGTTTTCCACCGGGGTGTTTTTCCAGGCAAGGTGGGTGAAGCGCGAGTCGACCGAGACTCCGATCACTTCGCAGTTCTTCTCCTTGAACTCGGCGACCCGCTTGTTGAAAGCGAGTATCTCCGAAGGACAGACAAAGGTGAAATCGAGCGGATAGAAAAAAAGCACCACGTACTTGCCGCGATAGTGCGACAAGGTGAGTTCCGCAAAAGAGTTGTCCGGCAGGACCGCCTGTGCTGTAAAATCGGGTGCTTCCTGGGTTACCAAGGTGTTTAGGCTCATAAACGCTATCTCCTTTTGTCTGATTGAATTTCTAATGTGACCGAACTCTACCAGTAGCAAACACGCTTGTCAATCAAAAAAGATCAAAAGCATCCTATTCAGCTTTTAAGCGCTTTTTTTACCGCTTGGTCACTTCGCCGCGGATGCCGATCACCACCTCGCGAAACGGTATCTCTTTGCCGCAGGCCGCCAGAGCTTGGCGGGCGGCCGCCACTATCCCGCCGCAGCAGGGGACTTCCATGCGCAAGACGGTGATCCCCTTGAGGGAGGAGGCGCGGAACAACTGCGTCAACTTTTCCGTGTAGGCGCCGGCATCGTCGAGTTTCGGGCAGGCGACCACCACGGCCTTGCCGGCGAGAAAGTCGCGATGGTAATCGGCGTAGGCGAAGGGAACGCAATCGGCGGTGATCAGCAGTTCCGCGTCCTGGAAATAGGGAGCGGCCGCCGGCACCAGCATCAGTTGCACCGGCCACTGGGCCAGTTGGCTCGGCTGCGCTGCCGCTGCGTCTTCGGCCGGCGCGGGCGTGAAGGACATGGCCCGCGAGCCGGGACAGCCGCCATGCGCCGCCGCAGGTTGCGCGACCGGTTGCGCGGCGGACGGGAGGGATTGCTGATGCAGGTGTTTTTCCACGGCGGCCTCGTCGAACAGTTCCGCATCGCGCTCGATGATGGTAATGGCGTCGCGCGGGCAATCGCCCAGGCAGGCTCCCAGGCCGTCGCACAGGTTGTCCGCGGCGATCTGAGCCTTGCCGCCCACTATGCGTATGGCGCCCTCGGCGCAGGAAGGAACGCAAAGCCCGCAGCCGTCGCATTTTTCCTGATCTATCTGCACTATTTTCCTGATCATCGGCTAAGACTCCTCATTTTTTGTAGGCCCCGTTCGTTCCGGCGGCACCTCGGCAGATTATCATAACCGCTCCGGAATTAGAAGAAATAGTGCCAAATCAGGTCCAGGCGGCCGCGCAGCAAAAGGCGCGCCCCGGAGTAGGCCATTACCTCCCGGATCGCGGCCAGCTGTTTTTTGGCGTAGCAGTGGGTCGGGCAGTGCTTGCAGGCGGGCTTGGGGTCGAGCGGGCACCTGAGCCGGCGAGCCCGGGCGTAGCCCAGCAGTTCGGCGCAATCATGGCACAACTCCCCTTTGCGACTTCGGTGCTTGCCGCGACAATAGACGCCGATGAAGGTCTCCAGCACCTTGACGTCGCTTGCTTCCCTTTTGAGATCTTTTTCTCGTTTTCGGATGTTTTCCATGCTTGCGACTATAGCAGAGGCGGGCGCGGCCGCGCATGACCAAAGTCAACAAAACAAAATGCCGCACCCTTTGCCTTTGCCGTTAATCTGTGCTATTTTGGCCGCAATGAACACTAATATGAAGAAAATCATCGTCCCGCGCGCCGAACACGGCATCTCGCGCTCGCTCATGAGCCCCAACGGGGTCAAGGTCCTGTACAAGCTGAAGGAACAGGGTTTCACCGCCTATCTGGTGGGAGGGGGGGTGCGCGACCTGCTCCTGGGGCGCGAGCCCAAGGATTTCGACGTGGTCACCGACGCCACCCCGAACCAGTTGAAGAAGCTCTTCAGGAATTGCCGCCTGATCGGGCGCCGCTTCCGTCTAGCCCACCTTCACTATCAAGACGAGATCATCGAGGTGGCGACCTTTCGTTCCGCCGCCGACGCCCCCGTCGAGGAACCGGGCGAGCCGGCCCCGGAGCCGGAGATCCCGGAGTCCGGCCGCGAAGGAAGGCGCCACGGCCCGCGCATGCTGAAAAGCGACGACGGCATGGTGCTGCGCGACAACGTCTTCGGCACCCCCGAGGAGGATGCGCTCAGGCGCGACTTCACCGTCAACGCGCTCTTCTACAACATCGCCGACTTCACCATCATCGACCATGCGGGCGGCATCGAGGACCTGAGAAACGGCTTGATCCGCACCATCGGCGATCCCCTGGTGCGCTTCACCGAAGATCCCGTCCGCATGATCCGTGCGGTCCGCTTCGCCTCGATGCTCGGCTTCAACATCGAGGAGCGCACCGAGGCCGCCATCGTCGAACTGAGCGGCAGCATCAACAAGGCCACGCCGCCGCGCCTCTACGAAGAGGTGCTGAAACTGCTGCTGATGGGAGCGGGCGAGCGGACCTACCAGATGATGAGGCATTGCGGGCTGTTCGAGCCGCTCTTTCCGCACTTCGACGCCTGGCTTTCCCGGGAATCCGAAGGCTTCCCGCACGCGCGGGTCGGCAAGGCGCTCGAATGGGTGGACGAGCGGCTCGGCGGCGGGGAGCAGGTTTCGGCGCCGCTGCTGATCGCGCTCATGTTCGGGGAGTACCTGGAGGAAAAGGTCGCCGGGTTCCGCGCTGCCGGCGCCCCGCCGCAGCAGGCGACCGAGATGGCGATAGCCGCCTTCGCCGGCGAGTTGGCACCCACGGTGGCCGTGCCCAACCGGGTGCTGCTCGCGGTGCGCGAGATCCTCTCCTGTCAGCAGCGCTTCCAGAAGACCCCGGGTCGAAACGGCCGCGCCGTGGTGGGCCGGGCCATCTTTGCCGACGCGCTCGCCTATCTCGGCTTCATCGAAAAGCTCTCTCCGGGCAAGCGCTCGCTGGCCGAGTGGTGGCGGCGTTTCGCCGCCGAGCAGCCGGCTCCGCCGGCCGAAGAGGCGCAGGAGACGGCGCCGGAAGCGGCGTCGGTCGAGGGGAAGGGGAAGAAGAAGCGCAGGAGGCGCCGGAGGAAGAAGCCCGCGCCCGCCGCGGTTTAAGATCAAAAGCGCTAACCACAGAGGGACTCGGAGGTACACAGAGGAGAACGAAACAACCGGAAAGCTGCTATTTTCGGTTTTCCCCGGTCTGGGTTTTGGTCTCCTCTGTGTACCTCTGTGTACCTCCGTGGTTAAAGCTTTTAAGCTTTAAAAGCCTCGCCTACAGCGCGAGCCCTGCCGTTTCCAGACGCTTGATCCGGTCGCGCAATTGCGCCGCCTTCTCGAATTCCTGCGCCTTGGCCGCCGCCAGCATCTCCTTCTTCAGCCTCTTCACCGTCTTCGCCAGGTCCTTGATCCCCAAAAGCTCGTCCCCGGACACCGGCGGCACCGCCGCCCAGTCCCGCTCCTCCGGCGCCTGCAAAATGTTGCCGATCACCTTCCTGATGCTCTCGGGGGTGATGCCGTTCGCCTGGTTATAGGCGGTCTGCAGCTCCCTTCTCCGCAGGGTCTCGTCGATGGCCGCCTGCATGGAGCCGGTCACCCGGTCCGCGTACATGATCACCCGCCCGGACAGGTTGCGCGCCGCCCTGCCGCAGGTCTGGATCAGCGAGCGGGTCGAGCGCAGGAACCCCTCCTTGTCGGCGTCCAGGATCGCCACCAGCGAGACCTCGGGAAGGTCCAGCCCCTCGCGCAGCAGGTTGATGCCGACCAGCAGGTCGAATTCCCCCAGGCGCAGGTCCCTGAGGATCTCCATGCGCTGAAAGGTGTCGATGTCCGAATGCAGGTACCTCACCCGCACCCCCAGTTCTCGGTAATAGTCGGTAAGCTCCTCCGCCATCCTCTTGGTCAGCGTGGTCACCAGCACCCGCTCGCCGCGGGCCGCGGTCTCGCGCGCCTCGTGCAGCAGATCGTCCACCTGCCCCGCCGCCGGCCGCACCTCGATGTTGGGGTCGATCAGCCCGGTGGGGCGGATCAACTGCTCGACCACCACCCCGCCCGCCGCCTGCAGCTCGAAATCGGCAGGGGTCGCCGAGACGTAGACGGTCTGATGCTGCTTCCCCTGGAATTCCTGGAAGGTGAGCGGCCGGTTGTCCAGGGCCGAGGGGAGCCGGAAGCCGAAGTTGACCAGGGTCTCCTTGCGGCTGCGGTCGCCGCGGTACATCCCACCCACCTGCGATACGGTGATGTGCGATTCGTCGATCATCAGCAGGAAGTCGTCCGGGAAGTAGTCGATCAGGGTGTAGGGGGGCTCTCCGGCCTGGCGGCCGTCGAAGTGGCGCGAATAGTTCTCGATCCCCTGGCAAAAGCCCATCTCCTCCATCATCTCGATGTCGAAGAAGGTGCGCTGCTCGATGCGCTGCGCCTCGATCAGCATGTTCTGCCCTTTGAAGTAGCGGATGCGCTCCTCCACTTCGACCCGGATCTGCTCCACGGCCCGCTCCAGGGTGGCGCGACTGGCCACGTAGTGGGAGGCGGGATAGATGTCGCAGCGCGACAGCTTTTGCAGCTGCACGCCCCGCAAGGGGTCGATCTCGGAGATGGCGTCCACCGTGTCGCCGAAAAACTCGATCCTGAGCGCGCGCTCATCGTCGTGCGCCGGGAAGATTTCCACCGTGTCGCCACGCACCCGGAAGCTCCCCCGGTGGAAGTCGACGTCGTTTCTCTGGTACTGGATCTCCACCAGCCGCTTCAACAGCTCGTCGCGCTCGAATTCGTCCCCCTCCCGCACCCGGATCTGCATCTCCTGGTAGGACTCGGGCGAGCCGATGCCGTAGATGCAGGAGACCGAGGCGACGATGATCACGTCGCGGCGGGTCAGAAGGCTCCGGGTGGCCGAATGCCGGAACTTGTCGATCTCGTCGTTGATGGAGGAGTCCTTCTCGATGAAGGTATCCGAGGCGGGGAGGTAGGCTTCCGGCTGGTAGTAGTCGTAGTAGGAGACGAAATATTCGACCGCGTTGTCGGGGAAGAGCTCCTTGAACTCGCCGTAGAGCTGGGCCGCCAGGGTCTTGTTGGGGGCGAGCACCAGCGCGGGGCGGTTGCAGCCGGCGATCACGTGGGCCATGGTGAAGGTCTTGCCGGAACCGGTGACCCCCAGGAGCACCTGGTGCCGGTCCCCGCGCAGCACGCCCTGGCTCAGTTCCTCGATGGCCCGCGGCTGGTCGCCGCGCGGCTGGAACTCGCTTTTCAGTACGAATTTATCCATGGCCGCGATGATAGCACGCCGCCCCCCCGGTCAACAAGGGGATCAACAGGGGGGACAGTTTCTTTGCGGAGGGAGCTGGTTTACGCCCAGCCAGTAGTGCATCACCTGCTTCATGTCCTGGCAGAACTGGCCGTAGTCCACGGGCTTCCTGATGTAGCTGTTGGCGCCCAGGCGGTAGCTGTCGAGGATGTCCTGCTCCTCGGTGGAAGAGGTGAAAACGATCACCGGAATGGAGCGAGTTCTGGCGTCCTCCCTGGTGCGCCTGAGCACCTCCAGCCCGTTCACCTTGGGGAGCTTCAGGTCGAGCAGCACGAGCAGAGGGTTGACGGTCAGATCCCGGTCGCCGTAGCGGCCGGTGCCGAACAGGAACTCCAGCGCCTCGGCGCCGTCGCGGGCGACCACGATGCCGTGCGGCATGTTCTTCCGCACAGCCCTGAGGGTGAGCGCCTCGTCGTCAGGATTGTCCTCGACCAGCAGGATCATCTTGTTCACTGGAAGCCTCCTCGCAAACCAACATTGCCAACTCGTGCAGCCTTCTATAGCAAAATTCAGCAAAAATAGCAATCGTTTATTATGAAACGCTTAGTCGAAGCAGCGCGCAACTGCTTGATTTTTTATTCATGCAGTGCCATACTGCGGACGCTTCAGCAATGTTGCCAAGGAGGTGCACATGTTCGGATTCGGCATGCCGGAACTCATCGTAGTCTTAGTGATCGTACTGGTGGTTTTCGGAGCCGGCCGGCTCCCCGAAATCGGCGGAGCCCTCGGTAAAAGCATACGGAATTTCAAGAAGGCCTCCAGCGGCAAGGAGGAGATCGAGATCAAGGCCGGTCACCCGGAAGACGACAAAAAAGGGGAATAGCCGCCGGGTTCCGCGGTTCAGGACCGGCCCAAGCCGCCTCGCGTCGTCGGCGGCTTGCTCCCTACCCGCGCCCGCCGCCATGCCGGGGGGAGCGCCCCCTCCCGGGCGAGCGGCAGCCGTCGCCCCCGATGTATTGGCCCATGAGCGGGCATTGATTTGGCAGCCATCTATCAAGAGAGATCATGAACGGGACACCGAAAGCAGCGCCGCCCGCGGCAGGCGGAGAGATCGTCACCCTCCTGGTGCAGGAGGGGATAATAAGCCCCGAGCAGCTCCGCTACGCCCAGCGGGTGCACGACAAGGTGCAGTCGTCCAAGACTCTGATCGACGTGCTCCAGGAACTGGAGTATCTGACGCGCGAGGGGCTGACCAACACCCTGCGCAAAAAGAGCGTCAACATCCGCATCGGCGATTTCCTGGTCGAGCTCGGCTACCTGAGAAAGTCCGACCTGGTCGCCGCGCTCGCCCTGCAAAAGGAGTCGACCGAGCGCAAAATGCTCGGCGACATCTTCATCGAGAACGGCTTCATCGAAGAGCGCCGACTCACCGAGGTGCTCTCCTTCCAGCTCGGTTTTCCGGTCGCGGAGCTGGAGTTCCGCAAGCAGGACCGGAAACTGTTCGCCAAGGCCCCCTTCCAGGCGTACCGCGACGGGCTGTTCGTGCCGATGGAGATCGTCGAGGGCGTGACCATGGTCGCCTTCGTCAACCCTCTGGACCAGGCCGCCCGACAGGCCGCCGAGAGGCTCTTCGGCGCCGACCTGCAGCCGGCCATCGCCAGCAAGAAGTCGGTCCTGTCCGCCATCGTCTCCGCCGAGAACAGCGCCGGCAGCTCCACCGCGGTGGCGGCCGACGAAGGGACCGTGGTCGGCATCATCAACAAGCTCTTCGACGACGCCATCAGCCAGGGGGCGAGCGACATCCACATCGAGCCGCTCAAGGACCGGCTGCGGGTCCGATTTCGCCACGACGGCGTGATGATGTTGCACCAGGAGTTCCCGATCGACATCGCCCCGCAGCTGAGCAGCCGCATCAAGGTGATCGCGCAGGCGGACATCGCCGAGAAGCGCCGCCACCAGGACGGGCGCATCCTGTTCGAAAGCCGCGCCCACGGCTTCAACCTCGACATGCGGGTCTCCTTCTTCATCACCATCTTCGGCGAAAAGATCGTCCTGAGGCTTTTGAACAAGAAGACCACCATCCCCGACGTCAGCCAGATCGGCATGGCGCCGCGCATGCTGGACCAGTTCGTGAGCGACGCGCTCGACACCCCCTCCGGCGTCATGATCATCACCGGCCCGACCGGCTCCGGCAAGACCTCGACCCTGTACGGCTGCCTCGGCTATCTTAACAACATCAACACCTGCATCGTCACCGCCGAGGACCCGGTGGAATTCGTGATCGAAGGGGTGGCGCAGTGCTCGATCAACACCAAAATCGGCCTCACCTTCGAGGAGACCCTGCGCCACATCGTGCGCCAGGACCCGGACATCATCATCCTGGGCGAGATCCGGGACACCTTCACCGCCGAGACCGCCATCGAGGCGGCCCTCACCGGCCATAAGGTGCTCACCACCTTTCACACCGAGGACAGCATCGGCGCCCTGTTGCGCCTGCGCAACATGCAGATCGAGCCGTTCCTGATCTCCTCGACCATCACCTGCGTGGTGGCCCAGCGCCTGCTGCGCCGGGTGTGCAACGACTGCGCCCAGACCTACGTCCCCACGCCGTCGGAATACGGCAAGCTCGGCTTTTCCGCCAAGGACCTGGCCGGCTCCCAATTTCGCGAGGGGCGCGGCTGTAAGCAGTGCCGCTTCACCGGCTACCGGGGGAGGACCGCCATCTTCGAGCTGCTGGTCATGAACGAGGCGGTCAAGGAGGCGGTGATGTTGAACAAGTCGGCCTCGGAGATCCGCAAGCTGGGTATTGACACCGCCAGCATGGTGACGCTGTTCGAGGACGGCCTGGTCAAGGCGGCCAGCGGGCTGGTCTCGGTCCAAGAGGTGCTGCGCGACCTGCCGCGCATCAACCTGCCGAGGCCCTTGACCGAATTGAAGAGGATCCTCGGCAGCTAAGCGGCGCCAGCGGCGGGCCGAGCCAACCAATATTCAGCAGAAGGGAAAAGATCCATGACCGAAAGACAATCCATCGTCGACGTCGTAAAGTCGAAGCTTGCCTCGGGCGCCATGAGCGTGCCGGTGTTCCACGCCGTGGCGCTCAGGCTTCAGCAGGTGCTGGCGCGCCCCGAGTTCAGCATCGACGACGTGCACCAGTTGATCAACGCCGACCCCGGGCTGGCAAGCCAGGTGCTGCGGGCCTCCAACTCCGCCTTCTACTCCGGGCTCAGCAAGGTGAGCACGGTCCGCGAGGCGATCATCCGGCTGGGCGCCCGGGAGGTGGCCAACCTGGCCATGCTCACCACGCAGCAGGACCTGTACCGCTCGGAGGACGCCACCTACAACGCGCTCATGCAGACGCTGTGGAAGCATTCCTTTTGCTGCGCGGTGGGAAGCAAGTGGCTGGCTCAGAAGGGGGGGTTTGCCGCGCAGGCGCAGGAGGCCTTTCTCTCGGGGCTCTTGCACGACATCGGCAAGCTTTTCATTCTCAAGGTGATGGAGGAGATCTCACGAGATCCGCAACTGAAAGGGAGCGCGGGTCCGGCGGTGCTGAACGAGGTGCTGACCAGCCTGCATGTCGAGCAGGGGCACCAGCTCATGGTGCAATGGCACATGCCGCCGATCTACTGCGACGTCGTGGCGGGACACGAGTGCGAGCAGTGGGACCACACCAACTCGCTGCTCGCCATCGTGCGGCTGGCCAACCTGGCCTGCAGGAAGCTCGGCATCGGCACCCGCACCGATCCCTCGCTGCTGCTCTTTTCCACCGCCGAAACCCAGGCGCTGGGACTTAAGGAAGTGGCCTTGGCGGAGTTGGAGATCGTCATCGAGGACGCCTTGAAAATACCGATGCCCAGCAAGTAGGAAGGACGTAGGGAGGGGAACATGGGCCAGTGCGGCAGCACGGCCGCAGTGAGGCAACCACTGCCTCACTGCGGCAGCCATTGTTTCAGCGCCTCGGCGTTGAGCGGTTTGGGCAGGACCGCCATCACTCCCAGATTGAGGCACTCCTGGATGTCGCGCGGGTCCTCCGAGCTGGAAAGGGCGAATACCATCAGCCTCTTGGTCCGCTCGTCGTTGCGGATCTTCTGCAGCACGCCGACCCCGTCGATTTTGGGAAGTTTCATGTCCAGCAGCACGAAACTGGGCTCGCCTGCCGGCCCGGGCTCGCCGAACTCCTCGCCCATCAGCAAGCAGAGCGCTTCCACGCCGTCGCGGGCAACGGTAACGTTGCGGTAGCCCGCTTTCCTCAGCGCCCTCAGCGTCAGTTCCTCGCAATTGCTGTTGTCCTCGACCAGCAAAACCTGCGCTTCGCTCATGATTGGCTCCGGTTAGGATACTGCGAGCTTACTGCCTGCGGCTGCGCCATACCTGTTAGAATTTTTTATACAACTAACACTACTGTTTTCAGATTGCAACCATTACTTTTCCTGTCGCCGGCCGGCTGCCGCTTTTAGGCCCGGATCCCGCGCTCGCCCTCTCGCCCTCTCGCCCTCTCGCCCTCTCGCCCTCTCGTCTACACGACTAAGCTGCCGGCTTCAGTGCTCCCGCTGACAAATGGCGCGACCCTCTGAGTCAGTTAATGCCCGCTTCTACTACTTTTTAAACGGCTTTACCTGCTCTTGTATCTGTTTTTGCAGCTCAACCTCTTTCGGAGTCTGCAGCTTTTCAGCTTCACCTTTTTGGATGTTCAATCCGCTACGGACCTGTTCCGATCCCGGGCGTTGCTGCTTGGAGTGCCCTTCGCCCGCCTTCTGTCCAGCTTTGTGTTTGGAGTCCATGGTCTTCTCCTTCTAGAGGGCCGCGCCAACCGAAAATGTGAAAGGGCCTAAATCTTCAAGATCTAAGCCCTTTAGTTGCAAGCGGGATACTGCCCGCGCCTATGCCTGCCGTCCGATCAGGTTGTCGATATCGTTGAGGATGTCCTCTCCACGCACGACGCAACATTAAATTTTCGCAATGGTAGCATGAGATATTCAGCGACTCCCGGTGAATCTGCCTTAACCTATCAAAACGTTTCTAATGACGGCGTCGAAGGCCATGGCTGTACATCTGCGGAGTAAATACGATCTAAACAAGGAGGTCACACTACATGACTCGCGCCTGCTGGACTTCC
>CAIYDQ010000316.1 GCA_903925075.1 uncultured Geobacter sp. | reverse complement strand
AGGGTTAGTAAGGACTGAGAAATAGGAACACGATTCGATACCAGCAAGAGTTTCAGGTATAACCTGATCGAGAGTACCAATCGTCTTCGAAAGGAGACATATGATTATACAAGAAGGTGCGGGCAATATCCCCCAACAGAGTTTCGTTCAGTGGAACGACCCGCAGGGTAACAAGTTAATCGCAATCAATCGTGATGGCACGATTTTCGCCAATGGTGGCCTGTTAGTTCCTCCTATAACTATGCCACCCCCATCTGGGACACCGTTAGAGGTGATAAGTGCTAATACCGTTCCTATTGTCCATGGTGCCGTAAGTCTGATGAGTCAGACTTCTACTTTGAAACTTGAAGGGGAGGCCGAAGACGAAAGCGTTCTTCACCTAATAAGTTTTTACGTCGATTCACATTTAGATGGCGGTGGGAATCCTGGGGATAACACACTTAGCGTATATCTGACATGGACTGATCCTTCAGGAGGGCCAATAAACACTATTGTAGGCGTAGTTGACGGGGTTGATCCAAACCATCGGTTTCTGTATTTAACGCTTCCGATTCTTCCTTTTGCGGGTTCGTCCATAGATATTAACACTGTTTACGCTGGCGCGACTAACAACAAACATTTTACATATGATATAGCCGTGTGTAAAATGCATCTTCCGTTAGATGGGTATCCCGCCGAAGACCAATTTGTGGTGACGAATTCTGGCACAATTCCGACGCCTGTATTGACTGGAACTTTTACGCTCGGCGATTTGCTTACATTACCAAGTTATGATTTTTGGCTAAATAATGGCTGGTTGACGGTGGCTTCGGATACAATCTCTATCAATAACACAAATGTTACAGGTTATCAGTCAGCTCTCCAAGTATCACTAGATGGTGGACCTTCGACTAACGAAGTTATGGGTATAAATTGTCTAGTAAACGGGTCTAACTCTGTGTATGCCCTGAATTTCAAATGCTCCATTGAAGGGAATGGCGGATATGCGGCGGGGATCATTGGAAACGCCACAACGAAAGATAGTACCGCTATTCATTCGAATCTATTTGGCGGCTACTTTTGCGTCGGCCCGTTCTTTGAGGGCGGACAAGCCGATTATGTAGCAGGTGTGCAAGTAACAAGTTTCGGGGATACCACAGGAACCGTTGCTGCCTATGGTCTTGACGTAAATCTTGTATGTGCTGACATGTCTTCAGGAACTGCCACTGGAATCTGGATAGAGCCAGATAGTCCCTATACGGGACTCCAGGGACACACTAAATACGCAATCAAGTCGGACACCCTCGCACCAAGCGTGTTCGCAGGGTCTTTGTCAGCTACCACGCTAATTGAGGCTAATACTCTTACGCCTTCATCGGGGGCGACCGCGGGGGTTACAGGGCAAATCGCTTGGGATTCAGGTTTCGTATATATCTGTACGGCAGGCGGGATTGCTGGCAGTGCGACATGGAAGAAAGCGGCATTAACGACCGCCTAGGAGGATTATGGCAACAGCAACACCAATCACAGAAGCTAAAAGCTGGCTCCTCGTACATGAGCGCATCGTGTGTCTCAGTCTAATACTTCTCTTCGGCGGATACGCCACCGAGAAATTTTATGATCATGAGGCGACGGTAAAACAGGCGGCGGCAAACGCAGCGACCCAGATAGCAGCGGCTGATGCCGCAAATTCGAAAGCACTCGCAACGCAGGCTCAGCAAGTCGCTGCTCAGTACGCAGCGTTAGTGCAGACCCTTTCAGCTCAAAACGCATCGCTACAGGCTTCTATAGCGCAAAGAAGGGTCGCGCAGCAGGCGCAAGTGACTACAGACGCCAATTTGCCGCTTTCCGGGCTGGCTGCCCGTTGGAATCAGTTAATCCCGACGGTCGCTCCCACGGTCACGCCTGTAGGTATCGGGCTTACTTCACAGGAAGCCCACGATACGGTCGCTCAGTTAGAGCAGATTCCCGTACTCGTACAGAATCTAGCCGATGAAACGAAAGTCGCAGCGAACTATCAGGTGGAAGTCCAGAAGTCGGACATGCTTGCAGCCGATCTCAATTCCCAGATTCTCGGGCT
>CAIYDQ010000315.1 GCA_903925075.1 uncultured Geobacter sp. | reverse complement strand
GGTTTCTTCGACGCTAAACATAGGCTCCGATGCTAACCCGGTGTACTTTGTCAATACGCTGAACAGCGCGACGCTCTCCGCAATTGGGAACCAGACGGGCAGGATGGTAGTCGAGTTCCCCTTTGTACCATCTGGTGCTGGCGCATTTTTCACCCAATTCACTCTCGATGTTTTTACATATCCGACAACCCACTACGGCACTATTGACATTTATGCCTACTGGACTGGTGCAGCATGGGACGTATTGGACAGCGTAGTGAGAGAGGGCGCGGGGTTGGCATCGCTGACTATTCAATATGGCGTTACGGCGGCGGGGAATGTGGCGCTATCTATCGGGAGCGATCCCACGATGGTGTGGGGCTACCCAAATGTGGTGATGAAAAATGTGCGCGTGATGTTCAATTTGACGAATTCTTGGCAAATGTTTTTCGGGACCACAATTGGCATTCGTACGGATTTTACACCTACGTAAACGTTGGTCGGCCCGGGGAATTTGTAGAAGGCGGGATGTTAGTTTGGCTTATCAAGGGATAATTGACGATATCAAGGTGCTTTTTGGCTCTTGTTATCTCACTTTTAGCTAATCATTATCCCACCGCGCTTGTCTGCGGGTTGATGTCCGAGGCATGGAGCACGATCTTCCAGTCGGCCAAGTCGGGGATAGCCCGGCTCAAGAGGATGGCGATGGAATAGGGCTCCTCGCCCGTGGAACAGCCGGCGCTCCAGATCCGGAGAGTCTTGTCGGCGGCGCGCCTGGCGGCGATCAGCCCGGGAAGCAGCACCTGTTCGAGCACCTGGTAGCTCTTGGGATCGCGCAGGAAGTAGGTCTCGCCGATGGTGAGGACGCGGGCCAGCAGTTCGATCTGTTCCCGTTTCAGAGGGGCGGACATGAGCCAGAGCAGGTACTTTTCCAGGTCCTGGTGTCCAGCCTCCCTGCCGGCGGCGGCGAGCTTTGCTGCCAGATCGTCGAGGCGCTCCTCCGGGAAATGAAGCCCCATCTTGCGGGCCAGCATCCTGGCGAACTGGCGCAAGGTCTCAGTCTTTGGCCGCTTCACGACTGCAGCCGTTGCAAAGCCTGGACGAGCTGTTCCTCTTCGGCCGGGAACAGCAGGCTCTCCAGGTCATGGATCAGCACCAGTCCCTGCTCGGTGCGGGTCACCGCGTCGAGATAACCCATTCCCGTCACGATCCGTTCGGGGCGGATACATTCCTCGTCCGCCTGCTCGATCACCCCCTCGGTGCCGTCCACCGCCAGAGCCAGCGTCAGCGCGCCGCAGCGGGCGACCAGCAACTGATCCGAGCCGCGCAGCTCCCTTTCGGGAAGCCGGAAGCGCCGTCTCAGGTTGATCACCGCGACCACCTCGCCGTGGAGGTCGAGGATACCCAGGACGATCTCCGGAGCCTCCGGGACGGGAGTGACAGCCGCCGCTCGCAGGACCCGTTGCACGGCCGAAAGCCGTAGCGCGTAGCGCTGGTCGTCCAGGGTAAAAATAAGCAGGTGAGGTGAAGTAATCGCAGCGACTCCCGACGTTTGCAAAGGAAAGAGTTTCCAAAGCGAAATAAGGAAAACAGTACAGAAGCGGGCAGACGAATTCAAGCCTAAAATTAAAAGCGGAGGGCAAACGGCGGGGGTTGGCGTCTCGAAAGCGGCATTTCGCTCTCGCAACAGGAGATTGGCGAGCTTGTGTGTGACAAAGGGAGGAGTCAGGCGACAACGGAGACTATCGCCCCAAGCCTCCTCCCATAATTCCCATAATTCCCATAATTCCCATCAATTCAAAAAAAGCAAAGCCCCCCTACCTCTCCCCCAGCAGACAGTTGTCGATCAACCGCACCGAGCCCACCCGCACGGCCAGCGCCAGCAGCGTCCTTTCGTCGGCCTCTTCCAGCGCCTCCAGGCTGTCCTGGTCCCTGAACTCCAGATAATCAACCTGGGCCGCGTCCTCGGCCTCGATCACGGCCAGCGCCACGCCGGCCAGCGCCTGCACGCTGGTTTCGCCGCCGGCAAAGGCCGCCCGCGCCGCGGCCAGCGAGCGGGAAAGACACAGGGCGCTTTGGCGCTCTCCCTCGTCCAGCCGGGCGTTACGCGAACTCATGGCCAAACCGTCCGCCTCCCTGACGATCGGCATCCCCACGATCTCCAGGTCCATGTTCAGATCCCGCACCATGCGCCTGATCACGGCCAACTGCTGGAAATCCTTGTTGCCGAACAGCGCCACCTTGGGGGCGACGATGTTGAAGAGTTTGGCGACCACGGTGGTCACCCCGCGGAAGTGCCCCGGGCGGCTGGCGCCGCACAGATGCCTGGTCAGCTCTTCCACGTTCACCCAGCTTTGGTACCCCTGCGGGTACATGTCGGCGGCCTTGGGGACGAAGATCACGTCCACGCCGGCCTCCAGCGCCACCCGCTGGTCGCGCTCCAGATCGCGCGGGTAGCTGTCCAGGTCCTCGTTGACGCCGAACTGGGTCGGGTTGACGAAGATGCTCAGCACCACCGTCTCGGCCCGCTTGCGCGCCTCCACCATCAGCGAGGCGTGCCCCTCGTGCAGGTACCCCATGGTGGGGACCAGGGCGATCTGGCCGCGTCTCTCGCGGGCGAACTGCTGCATCTGCGCTACCGATTCGATGATTATCATTTGAACGAATGCCTCTCTTCCGGGAAGGTTCCGGCTTTCACCTCGGCGATGTAGCTTGAGACCGCCTCGCTGATCAAGGGCGCCAGCTCGGCATAGCGCTTGACGAATTTGGGGGAATATTTGCTGCATAGCCCCAGTATGTCGTGCAGCACCAGCACCTGCCCGTCGCAGGCGGGGCCGGCGCCGATGCCGATGGTCGGGATGGCGAGTTCGGCCGTGATCCTGCCGGCGAGCGAGGCCGGGATCCCCTCCAGCACCACGGAGAAGGCGCCGGCACGCTCCACGGCGCGCGCGTCCTCAAGAAGCTTTTCCGCCTGCTCCTCCCCCTTGCCCTGCACCTTGAAGCCGCCCATGCGGTGCAGCGACTGCGGGGTGAGCCCGATGTGGGCCATCACCGGGATGTCCATGTCGACGATGGCGGCGATGGTGTCCGCCACGTTCTTGCCCCCCTCCAGCTTGACCGCGGCGGCGCCGCCGTCCTTGATCAGACGCCCCGCGTTCAGCCGCGCGCTGGTCAGGTCCGTCTGGTAGGAGAGAAAGGGGAGGTCCGCCACCACGAACGCCTTGGGGCGCGCCCGCAGCACCGCCTTGGTGTGGTAGATCATCTCCTCCATGGTGACCGGCAGCGTGTTGTCGTAACCGGCCACCACCACGCCGACCGAGTCCCCGATCAGGATCATGTCGATGCCGCAGTCGTCCATGATGCCGGCGGTCGGGAAATCGTAGCAGGTAAGCACCGCGATCCGCTCCCCATGCGCCTTCATCTTCTGAAAATCCAGGATGGTTTTATTCTTTTGCATACCGCTCCCTTTGGGAAATAAAAAAACGCCCTCCCGGTGAGGAAGACGCTGACGCCAAGTGGCCATGGCAGCTCCACTTATCAATAGCAAAGCACATAGGGCACAACTACCACAACCAAACCGGCGAAGTCCAGCTTTTTCAGCAGCCGCGACCTCCCGGAGCGGGGGAGCGCAACGGAGGGCACGGCGCGGCAAGCCTTGAGCCAGGGCACGGCGCGCCGTGCCCCTACTTGTTCAACAACTGGATGGCCTGGCTGATGCCGTCGATGGTCAAGGGGTACATGCGCGTCTCCATCAGTTCGTTGATGGTCGCAACCGACCGGGTGTACTTCCATTCCCGCTGCGGCGCCGGATTGAGCCAGACGGCGTGCTGGTAATGGTCCAAAAGCCTTTTGAGCCAGGTCGCGCCCGGTTCCTGGTTGTGGTGCTCCACCGAGCCCCCCGGCCAGAGGATCTCGTAGGGACCCATCATGGCGTCGCCGACCATGATCAGCTTGTAGTCGGGGCCGTACTGGCGGATCACCTCCAGGGTCGGCAGATGCTCGTCGAAGCGGCGGCGGTTGTCGCGCCACACCCCTTCGTAGACGCAGTTGTGGAAATAAAAATACTCCAGGTGCTTGAACTCGCTGCGGGCGGCGGAGAACAGCTGCTCGCAGGCCTCCACGTGCGGGTCCATGGAGCCGCCCACGTCCAGAAACAGCAGCACCTTCACCTTGTTGTGCCGCTCCGGCACCATCTTCAGGTCCAGGTAGCCGGCGTTGTTGGCGGTCGCCCGGATGGTGCAGGGAAGATCCAGCTCCTGCTCGGCCCCCTCGCGGGCGAAATGGCGCAGCCGGCGCAGCGCCAGCTTCAAGTTGCGGGTCCCCAGTTCCACCGAGTCGTCCAGGTCCCGGAACTCGCGCTTGTCCCAGACCTTGACCGCCCTTTTATGGCGGGACTCGGCCTGGCCGATGCGGATACCTTCGGGGTTGTAGCCGTAGGCGCCGAAGGGGGAGGTGCCGCCGGTGCCGATCCACTTGCTCCCCCCCTGATGTCGCTCCTTTTGCTCCGCCAGGCGCTTTTTCAGGGTCTCCAAGAGCTTGTCCAGGCCGCCCATGGCCTTGATCTGCTCTTTTTCCGCGTCGGAGAGGAAGCGCTCGGTGAGCTTTCTCAGCCACTCCTCGGGGATCTCGCCGGCCAACTCGGCGGTCGGGTCGGTCACCCCCCGGAAGTACTCCATGAAAACCCGGTCGAACTTGTCGTAGTGGGTCTCGTCCTTCACCATGCAGAGGCGGGCCAGGTAGTAGAAGTCCTCGGCGGAGCCGAAGACCAGCCGCTTCTCCAGCGCCTCCAGCAGGGTGAGGAACTCGTTCAAGGTCACCGGGACCTTGGCGCGCTTCAGGCTCAGGAAGAAATCTATCAGCATGGCTGGCTAGTAGCCCGACCCCGCTCGCCTGCTGGGCGGGTGGAAGAGCTGCACGTCCTGCTCGTTTTTCAGAAGTGCCCCGTGCAAAGGGGGGATCAGCCGCTCCTTCTTGCCAAGGCGCAAGGCTTCGGCGGGAATCTGCTCGGCCATCAGGATTTTCAGCCAGTCGAGGAGCTCCGAGGTGGAAGGCTTCTTCTTCAGCCCCGGGATCTCCCGCACGCCGTAAAAGACCTCCAGCGCCTCCTTCATCAGTTCCCGGGCGATTTCCGGGTAGTGTACGTTGACGATCTGCTCCAGGGTCTGCTTGTCCGGGAAACGGATGTAGTGGAAGAAGCAGCGGCGCAGGAAGGCGTCGGGGAGTTCCTTCTCGTTGTTGCTGGTGATGATGATGATCGGGCGGTTCTTGGCCTGCACCAGTTGCTGGGTCTCGTAGACGTAGAATTCCATCCGGTCCAGTTCGCGCAGCAGATCGTTGGGGAATTCGATGTCGGCCTTGTCGACCTCGTCGATCAAGAGCACCGCCTGGCGCTCCGATTCGAAGGCCTCCCAGAGCTTTCCCTTGACGATGTAGTTGGCAATGTCGTGCACCCGCGGGTCGCCCAGCTGCGAGTCGCGCAGGCGCGAGACCGCGTCGTATTCGTAGAGCCCCTGCTGAGCCTTGGTGGTCGACTTGATGTGCCACTGGAAGAGTTCCTTGCCCAGGGCGCGGGCGACCTCCTCGGCCAGCATGGTCTTGCCGGTCCCCGGTTCGCCCTTGACCAGCAGGGGGCGCCCCAGCACCATGGCGGAGTTGACCGCCAGCATCAGGTCGTCGGTGGCGATGTAAGAGTCTGTTCCTGCAAATTTCATGTTGTTTCCTGTTTTTTGATCGGTCCGATCGGTCGGATCGGTCCGATCGGTCGGATTTTCACCCAAGCCTGGCAGCCAGCACCGGCGCGAACTGCAGCACGTCGGCCACCACCAGCACGTCGGCTATTTCGCCGATCGGGGCGTCCTTGTCCTTGTTGATCGCCACGATGAAATCGGACTTCTTCATGCCGGCCAGGTGCTGGATGGCGCCGGAGATGCCGCAGGCGACGTAGAGCTTGGGCGACACGGTCTGGCCGGTGGTGCCCACCTGGTGGCTGTGCTCCACCCAGCCGGCGTCGACTACCGGACGGCTGGCGCCCAGCTCGCCGCCGAAGGCCTTGGCGAGGTTGGCGATGATGGCCACGTTCTCTTTCTTGCCCACCCCGCGGCCGGCGCTGACGATGATCTCCGCCTTGGTGAGATCGACGTCTCCCTTCTCGGCCTGCTCGTAGCCCAGGAACTCGATCCCGGACGCCGAGGCGACCTCGATCGCTTCCACCTGCGGCGTGCCCTGCGGCTCGCCGGCGAAGTTGAAGGCCCCGGCCTGGATGGTGAGCACTGCCGGACCGGCCTGCGGCGCCACCGTTCTCCTCAGCTTGCCGTTGCAAAGGCTCACTTCGAACTTGCCGTCCACCAGGTTGACGATCTCGGAGACCTGGCCGGCCTTCAGGGCCACGGCGACGCGCGGCGCCAGATCCCAACCGTAGGAGGAATGCAGGAAAATCACGTAGTCGGGGTTCTCCTTGGCCACCGCCGCCATCACCAGGGCCTTGTGCTGATCGGGGTTGTATTCGCCGTAGCTGTCGACTTGGGCCAGGTAGAGCTTGCCGTCGACCTTGGGGGCCTCGGCGGCGTTGCCCACCAGCAGGAACGCTTTTTCGGCGCCCAGGCGGTCGGCGAAGGCCAGCAGTTCATAGCTGGAATTGAGGAGCTTACCTTCCCGGAATTCACAGACGAGCAGTGCTTTCATATCTCTATCTCCTATCTCAGGACCGCAGTCTTGTCTTTGAGGATGCCGACCAGGCGGTCGGCCATGTCGGCCATGTCCCCTTCCAGCACGATACCTCCCCCCTTCTTGGTGGGAGCGTACAGCTTCTCGGTGACGGTCATGGGCTCGGCGGCGAGCAGTTCGGCCACCGGCACCACCACGAACTCCTTCTTCTTGGCCTTCATGATGTTGGGCAGGGTCGGGTAGCGCGGGATGTTCAGGCCGAGCTGGCAGGTGACCAGCGCCGGCAGGGCGAACTTGACCACCCCTTTCATCCCCCCTTCCAGTTCCCTCTTGCCGGTGACCACGCCGTCGGCGCAGGCGAAATCAACCAAGGTGGTGGCGCAGGTGCGGCCCAAAAGCTCGGCCACCGTCACCCCCACCTGGGCCGAGCCCCGGTCCTGGGACTGCATGCCGGTGAAGATCAAGTCGAAACCCTTGTCCTTGGCGAAGGCGGCAATCACAGAGGCGATCTGGTAAGGACTCTTGCGGCCGCTGTCGGCGTCCTGGACGTGCACCGCCCGGTCGCAACCCATGGCCAGCGCCTTTTTCAGCGCCTCGCCCACCCGGTCCGAGCCGATGGAGAGCACGGTGACATCCGGGTCGTTGCCCAATTGCTCCTTCAACTGCACGGCCTGTTCCACGCCGTACTCGTCGTACTCGTTCATCCTGTAGGCCAGGTCGGCTTCGTCGTACCAGTCCCCGGTGCCGTTCACCTTGAATCTCGACTCCATGTCGGGAATCTGCTTGATGCAGACAAGAATCTTCATGATCGTCTCCTATCCGTTATATTGCGCGATCTGCCGCTCTCTTCAAAAAGGTCCACGTCGTCCACGGTTCGTCCATGCCGTCCACGTCGTCCATGGTTCGTCGGACACCGTCGGACACCGTCCACACCATATCCGCCAGAGCTTACCTCAAGACGGTGACAGGGCACAAGAAATATCGGCGGCGCCCTTCATCACCAGCGGAATTAATTCGTTCTCGATGCGCTCGTCGTTGAAGCGCTGGGACGGCCCCAAAAGCGTGACCGAGCCGATGATCCGGGAGGCGAAGTCGCGGATCGGAGCGCCCACGCAGCGCACCCCCAGGTCCAGTTCCTCGTTCTCGATGGCGTACCCCTGCGAGGCGATCTGCTGCAACTGCGTCCGCCACTGGGCCAGATCGGTGATGGTATGCGGCGTGTACTGGTGAAAATGGTAGTCGCAGGCGTAGGGCTTCAGCTTCTCCTCGGCGAAATGCGCGATCTGCGACTTGCCGGCCGCCGTGCAGTAGGCCGGCAGTTGCACGCCGATGCGCGGCCTGACCCTCAGATGGTGGTCGCATTCCACCACGTCCAAGTTGACGATGCTGTAATCCTTCAGCACCGAGACCACCGCCGTCTCGTTGCAGTCCTTCACCAGCCGCTCCATCACCGGCCGCGAGTTGTTGAACCCGCCCCACTGCCTGGTCACCATCTGTCCCAACTCCACCGTCTTGAAGCCCAGGTGGTACTTCTCGTTGGTGGTGTTCTGCCCTACGTAGTTGCGCAGTTGCAGGGTCGCCAGCAGCCTGAAGATGTTGTTCTTGGGGAGCTTCAGGCGACGGCTTAGATCGGTCAGGCCGATCTCGACATCGTCCCCCAGAAACTCTTCCAGGAGATCAATGGCGCGCGATACCGAGCGGATGGTGTACTTCGTCTTCTCTCGTTTCTTTAACATGGGTCACATCCTTGGACAGCTAAAGCTGTCAGACCGATGGTCGCAGCCCTTCGGCCACCACCTCGGCGATATCCTTCACCTGCGTTCTGCCCGACGGCAGATCTTTGCCCGACTGCAGGTCCTTCAGTCCATCGTCAAACATGGTCAAACAATAGGGGCAACTGACGCAGATGGTGTCGGGCTTCGCGGTCAGCGCCTCTTCGATACGGTTTAGATTGATCCTGCTTCCCAGCTGCTCCTCCATCCACATGCGCCCGCCTCCGGCGCCGCAGCAAAAGGAGTTTTCCCGGTTGCGCTCCATCTCGGCGGGCGCGCTGCCGGTGGCGGCCTCGATCGCCTGGCGCGGCGCCTCGTAGACGTCGTTGTGGCGGCCGAGGTAGCAGGAGTCGTGGAAGACGATGTTCCCAAGATGCTTCACCTGGCTGTTCAGTTGCAGGCGGCCGTCGGCGATCAGCAGGTTGATCATCTGGGAGTGGTGCAGCACCTCCAGCTCCAGGCCGTACTGACGGTAATCGTTTTGCAGGGTGCTGAAGCAGTGAGGGCACTGGGTAATCACCTTGGTGATCCCCTTCCCCTTGAAGAGCTGCACGTTTTCCTTGGCGAGCTTGTCGAAGGCGTACTCGTTGCCCAGGCGGCGCAGGCTGTCGCCGCAGCAGAGTTCCTCTTTGCCGAGGATCCCCCAGGAGACCCCCGCCGCGTCCAGGATGGTGGCCAAGGCCACGGTGACGTGTTTTTGCCGTGAGTCGAAAGAGCCGGCGCAGCCGACGTAGAGCAGGTATTCGGTCTTGCCCGCCTCGAAGGGCTTGACGTCCATGGTCGAGTACCACTTGGTGCGCTCGGTGGGCGCGATCCCCCAGGGATTGGAGCGCCCCTCGATGTTCTCGAACAGGTTCAAGAGCTCCTCAGGGAACCGGGTCTGCATCTCCACCAGGTTGCGGCGCATCTTGACGATCTTGGGCATCTGCTCGATGAACACCGGGCAGGCGGCCATGCAGGCGCCGCAGGTGGTGCAGGACCAGATGGCGTCCTCGGCGACGCTCCCCTCGCCCTGCGAGCCGATCAGCGGCTGCGCGCTCTTGAAGAGCTTGCCGTCCATGGTGCCGTTCACCAGGTTCGCCTTCATGTCGTGCACCACCTGCCGGGGGTTCAGCGGCTTGCCGGTGGCGGTCGCCGGACAGACGCTCTGGCAGCGGCCGCACTCGGTGCAGCAAAAGCCGTCCAAAAGATCCTTCCAGGTGAACTGATCAACGCTCCCCACGCCGAAGCTGTTGCCGACCTTGAACTCCTCGCGCGGCTGCGTGTTCGGCTTCTCCAGGCTTTTGAAGAAACAGTTGGGGATGGCGGTGATGATGTGCATGTGCTTTTTGAGCGGCAGGTAGTTCAGGAACGCCAAGAGCACCACGGCGTGCAGCCACCAGAAGAAGGAGGCGAGCGCGGCGAAGCCTTGCGGCGACAGGGGGCCCAAGAGCTTCCCGGCCCGCGCCGAGATCGGCATCCACCCCGCCGGCTCCTGGCCCAGCTCGATCAGCGCGCCGTGCAGGCCGAAGTAGGCGAGCATCAGCACCGCGATGCAGCTAAGGATCATGAACGCCTCGGGGCTGCGCGCCTTGGCGTAGGAGGAGTCCAGATAAGCGGGAGGGCAGAACAGCCGGCGGCCGGCGGCCACCAGGACCGCGGTCAGCGCCAGCAACGAGACCAGGTCGAAGACCAACATCAGCAGGTGGTGCGCGAACGCCGGCAGCAGGCCCAGGTTAAGGGAAGGGACCAGTCCAGCCACCAGGAACTCGCCGTTAGCGAGCACCAGGGCGAGGAAGGACCAGAAGATGCAGGCATGGACCACGCCGAAGGGCCTGCTCAGCACCCTTTTTTGGCCGAAGGCGAAGCGGAACATTTCCCAAAGCCGGGTCGCCGGGCGTTGGAAGCGGTCTTCCGCCTGGCCCACCGCGACCAGCGAGAAACGCCGGTAGCAGTTCCAAGCGAAGAGCAGCAGCGAAGCGGCCAGCAGCGGGGCGAATATCGTTATATTTGGAGCCATGGTAAACCCTCATGTCGTGCATTGCCATGCCAGTCGAAAGCGGCCGCGGCGTTCGGCCGGCGCCGCTGATAACGGCGGGGCGGTCGAAGAAGCCTGTTGTGCCAAAGTTTTTGACCGGCCTAACAAGAAAAAGTGTTGAGCCCTATCAGCCTTTACCCGTGACCATCCGTGAAGATCCGTGTGAGACGCCTGGAGCCTTGGCCTTGGCCCTTGAGCCCTTGAGCCCTTAGCCTTGAGCGCTTAGCCCTTAGCCCATGAGCTTTTAGCCCTACGCCTTCTTCAACTCCCTGATCCCCTCGATCAGCTCAGGCACGATCTGGAACAGATCCCCGACGATGCCGTAATGCGCCACCTCGAAGATGGGGGCGTCCTTGTCGCGGTTGATGGCGATGATCAGATCCGACTCCTGCATGCCAACCAGGTGCTGGATGGCGCCGGAGATGCCGCAGGCGATGTAGATCTTCGGGCGCACCGTCTTGCCGGTCTGCCCCACCTGGCGGTCGTGCGGCATCCAGCCTGCGTCGACCGCGCTGCGCGAGGCGCCTACCACCCCTCCCAGTTCGTCGGCCAGTTCCTTCAAGATGGCGAAGTTGTCCGGTCCCATCATGCCGCGCCCGCCCGAGATGATGAACTCGGCGCCGGCCACGTCCACGTGGTCCTTCCCCTTCTGGTCCTTGACGATCTCCAACACCTTGGTCAGGATGTCGCGCTCCTCGACCGGGCACTCCACCCGGACGATTTCGCCGCTGGCCCCTTCGCGGCGCTCGGGGAGCGGCATCACGTGGGGGCGCACCGTGGACATCTGCGGACGGAACTTGTCGCACATGATGGTGGCCATGATGTTGCCGCCGAAAGCCGGGCGGGTCTGCATCAGGTTCCTTTTGTCGTCGACGGCCAGACCGGTGCAGTCGGCGGTGAGGCCGGTGCCGACTACGGTGGCCACCGCCCCTGCCAGATCGCGCCCAAGGCCGGTGGCGCCCATCAGGATGATCTCCGGCTTGCGGCCGTCGATCAGATGGCAAAGCGCCTTCAGGTAGGCCTCGGTCCGGTAGTGGCGAAACACCGGGGCGTCCACCAGGATGGCCTGATCGGCACCGTAGGCGAAGGCCTCGCGGCAGAGCGACTCCACCTGATCGCCCAGGACGATGGCGACCAGTTCGGTGCCGATGGCGTCCGCCAGTTCGCGCCCCTTGCCCATCAATTCCCAGGAGACCCGGGCCGGTTCGCCTTCGGTCTGCTCAACGAAGACCCAGACCCCGCGATAGGCGGCGAGCTTGGCCGCCAGGGCCTTGGCCTCGGGATCCTCTTCTTCGACCTCGACCTGCGCCGACTTGGCCAATTCGTCCAGGATCCGCTGCTCCTCGGGCGTGAAAAACATCTCCAGCGCCTGGGCCGGGCAAACTTTGACGCACTTGACGCAGCCGATGCACTTGTCGTCCAGGACCAACGGTTCGCCGGCGTCGTTCATGCTCACCGCGTTGACGGGGCAGGAACTCTCGCAGCGGGCGCCGCAGGCTATGCATCTTCCTTCTATCAACCGCGCCTTGCCGCGCGGCTTTTTCACCGGTTTTTTAGCTTCAGTCATCTCTTACTCCTCGGAAGATCGTCCTGCGCCTGGCGCAGGAAGGCTTGGGGGGGGCGGCACGGTCGCGCGCGCCGTCATACCGGCAACAGGTCCTTGCTCCTGAGCTTTTCCAGGAGCAGCCGCGCGGTTCCTTTCGGATCCTGCGCGCCGTCGCCGACGATCTCCCCCTTTTCCCGTTGCGGAGAAAAGATCCGGCTCACCCAGGTGGGCGAACCCTTGAGGCCGATGCTGTTCACATCCAATTTGAGGACCGAGTTGTCCCAGACCGTCACCTCGCGCTCCAGCGAGGCGAGCCTCAGCGGCACGCTCGGGTAGCGGGGACGGTTCAGTTCGCGCACCACGGTCAGCATGGCGGGGAGCGGGGACTCCACGATCTCGTGGCGTCCTTCCAGCTTTCTGCGCACCCGCACCCTCTTGCCGGACAGGTCGAGGTTGTCGACCCGATCCACCAGGGTGAGCTGGCTGTAGCCGTTGCGGGTGGCGATGCCGGGGCCGACCTGCGCCGTGTCGCCGTCGATGGTCTGCTTGCCGCACAGCACCAGCGCCACTTCCTCCTCCGCGTGCAGTTTGTTGATGGCCGCGGAGAGCACGTTGCTGGTCGCCAGGGTGTCGGCGCCGCCGAAGACCCGGTCGGAGAGCAGGATGGCTCGATCCGCGCCCAGCGCCAGCGTCTTTCTCAGGGTCGCCTCGGCGTTGGGGGGTCCCATGGAGATGGCGACCACCTTCAGACCGAACTCGTCCTTAAGGCGCAAGGCCTCTTCCATGGCGTGGGTGTCGTAAGGGTTGGCAATGAAGGGGATCCCCTCGCGGACCAGGGTGTTGGTCACCGGGTCGATCTGGACCTGGGTGGTGTCGGGGACCTGCTTGATGCAGACAACTACCAGCATGTGAACCTCGCGCTACGCTTTGAGCCCTCCCGGGGGGGGAGAGGTTTCAAATCCCTCCCTGCCAGGGGAGAGTTTTGCACATCCCTCCCCGCCAAGGGAGGGTTTTTTCAGGTTCGCCCCCCCGTCGGGGAGCGAGCTTCAAACTGTTGGACCGGTCGGACGGGGACCGGTCTGACTATTCGGACCATTCTGACCGGTCGGACCAGTCTGACTGATCCGACCGGTCCAAACTCATGCTGGCGCGGCGACCCGCAAGCGGGCCGCCGCGCCCTTTTTCCGCTACGGTCTGTACACCTTCAACAGCGCCTGCGCCATCTCGGCGGGGCTCGCTGCCACGCTGATGCCGCAGGACTCCAGGATGGCAACCTTCTCGGTGGCCGTCCCCTTGCCGCCGGAGATGATGGCGCCGGCGTGACCCATGCGTTTGCCCGGAGGCGCCGTGACCCCGGCGATGTAGGCTGCCACCGGCTTGGTCATGTGGTCCCTGACGAAATAAGCGCCCTCTTCCTCGGAGCTGCCGCCGATCTCGCCGATCATGATCACCGCCTCGGTGTCCGGATCCTCCTCGAACATCCTCAGCACGTCCATGTGGTTGGTGCCGTTCACCGGGTCGCCGCCGATGCCGACGCAGGTGGACTGACCAAGGCCTATGCAGGTCAACTGCCAGACCGCCTCGTAGGTCAGGGTGCCGGAGCGGGAAACGACCCCCACCTTGCCGGGCTTGTGGATGTAGCCGGGCATGATGCCGATCTTGATCTGGCCGGGGGTGATCACGCCGGGGCAGTTGGGACCGACCAGCCGCGTCGACTTGCCCTTCATGAAGCTCTTCACCTTGACCATGTCCAGGACCGGGATCCCCTCGGTGATGCAGCAGACCAGTTCGATGCCGGCGTCGACCGCCTCGATGATGGCGTCGGCCGCGAACGGCGGCGGCACGTAGATGACCGAGGCGGTGGCGCCGGTCTTGTAGACCGCTTCCCTGACCGTGTCGAAGATGTCGAAGCCTTCGATGACGGTGCCCCCCTTGCCGGGAGTGACCCCCCCGACCATTTGGGTGCCGTACTCGCGGGCCCCGTGCGCGTGGAACAGGCCGGTGGCGCCCAGTCCCTGGGTAATGACCTTCGTGTTCTTATCGATAAGAATGCTCATTAGTCTCTCTCCCTCAGGCGGCGGCTACGGCCTGCACGATTTTTTTAGCGGCGTCGGCCATGCCGTCGGCGGCCACGATGTTCAGCCCGCTGTCAGCCAAAAGCTTCTTGCCCAAGTCGACGTTGGTCCCTTCCAGGCGAACCACCAGCGGCACCTTCAGGGATACCTGCTTGGCCGCCTCGATCACCCCGGTGGCGATCACGTCGCACTTCATGATGCCGCCGAAGATGTTCACCAGGATCCCTTTGACGTTCTTGTCGGAGAGGATCAGCTTGAAGGCCTCGGTGACGCGCTCGATGGTCGCCCCGCCCCCAACGTCCAGGAAGTTCGCGGGGTTGCCGCCGGAATGCTTGATGATGTCCATGGTGGCCATGGCGAGACCCGCGCCGTTCACCAGGCAGCCGATGTTGCCGGTCAGCGACACGTAGGAGAGGTCGTGCTGGGACGCCTCCACCTCGTTGGGGTCTTCCTCGTCGTAGTCGCGCATGTCGCCGATCCGATGATGACGGAAGATCGCGTTGTCGTCGAAGCCGAACTTGGCGTCCAGGCAGAGCAGTTCTCCCTCGTTGGTGACCACCAGCGGGTTGATCTCCAAAAGGGCGCAGTCGCAGCCGATGAAGGTGTTGTAGAGACCCTGCAGCACCGCGACCCCTTTGGGGATCTGCTTGCCTGTCAGGCCGAGCTGGAAGGCCAGACTGCGGCACTGGAAGGGGGTGAGGCCCAGGAGCGGATCGATCGCCTCCTTGAAAATCTTCTCCGGGGTGTTGGCCGCCACCTCTTCGATGTCCATCCCACCCTCGGTGGAGGCCATCACCGTCACCTTGTCCGTGGCCCGGTCAACCAGCAGGCTCACGTACAGTTCGCGGCCGATGTTGCAGCCGTTCTCCACCAGGATGCGGGTGACCAGCTTCCCTTCCGGGCCGGTCTGATGCGTGCGCAGCGTCATGCCCAGCATTTCGCGGGCGATGTTGCGCACCTCGTCGGCGCTGCGGGCGAGCTTCACGCCCCCCCCCTTGCCGCGTCCCCCTGCATGAATCTGGGCCTTCACCACCCAGGGACCGTCCCCCAGTCGCTTGGCCCACTCGCGGGCGCTGGCGCCGTTGTAGCAGACGTGACCGTCCGGCACCGGGACGCCGAACTCCCTCAGAATCGCCTTGGCTTGATACTCATGAATGTTCACCACTGACTCCTTTCTGGTTACGCAATTCGGTCTGCCAGGGGCAGATCTTTTGCTTTTTTGGCTGCACTACGCCAGCACGCATTCAATCATTAAGGTACTGAATTACCAATTTATTGCCGATGCAAAGCCCGAAAAGCGGCTCGAAAACCGATCCCCGCGCGCAGGCGGCGGGGATCGGTCCTTGTTCAGCGCCCCTAGGCGATCACCCTGTCGATCAGGATCTCTGAGATGTCGCGCGGCGTCAGTTCGCCTTCCAGCCCGGCGCCTTTGACCCCGTCCTCGAACATGGTCAGGCAGAAGGGGCAGTTGGAGACCAGGAGCGCGCTGCCGGTGTCGGCCGCCATGCGGGCGCGCTTCTCGGAGATGCGGCTCCCCAGTTTTTCCTCGGCCATGATCCGCCCGCCGCCGGCGCCGCAGCAGAAGCTTTCCGCCTGGCTCTTCTCCATCTCGCGGATGGCGCCGCCGGCCGCGGCCAAGAGCTCGCGCGGCGGCTGGTACAGGTCGTTATAGCGGCCGATGTAGCAGGAGTCGTGGTAAGTGCAGTCGAAGGCTTCCGGCTTCAGCTTCAGCTTGCCCGACTGCACCAGCGTGTTGAGATAGGTGGTGTAATGCTCGGTCTCCACGTCGAAGCCCAGATCGCGGTAGTCCTTAGCCAGGGTGTTGAAGCAGTGCGGGCAGGCGGTGACGATCTTCTTCACGCCGTACCCCTTGATGGTCTCGATGTTCTCGTTGGCCAGCGACTGGTACAGGTACTCGTTGCCCAGCTTGCGCATCGGCTCGCCGCAGCACTTCTCCTCCTTGCCGAGGATGCCGACCTTGACGCCGGCGGCGGCGCAGAGCTTGACGAAGTTGCTGGCGATCTTGATGTTGCGCTTGTCGAAGGAGGCGTAGCACCCCACGAAGTAGAGGATATCGACCTCGGCGTCCTCGGCCAGGGTCGCGACCGGCAGATCCTTGGCCCAATCGCCCCTGGATGCGAACGCCATGCCCAGCGGGTTGCCGTTCACCTCGGCGTTGTCCATGGCGACCATGACTTCCTCGCCGGGGAATTCCCCCTCCATCAGCACCAGGTTGCGGCGCACGTCGACGATCTTGTTGACGTGTTCGATGGCGGCGGGGCAGATCTCCTGGCAGGCCCGGCAGGTGGTGCAGGACCAGAGTGCGTCCTTGGAGAGGGTCTCCACCAGGTTCGCCTCGGGATTGCCGCAGGCGACCTCGTTCATCTGGTTGATGATCTTCATGGGCGAGAGCGGCTTATCGGTGTTGTGGGCCGGGCAGCGGTCCTGGCAGCGCTTGCATTTGGTGCAGGCGTCGGTGTCGAAGATGTCCTTCCAGGTCATGTCCTTCAACTGCGCCGCGCCGAAGCTCTCCACCCCCTCGGCCTCCATGTCCAGGGTGACCAGCGCCCCCTTGGGGCCCAGGTCCATGAAGAAGTAGTTGGCCGCCGTGGTGAAGATGTGCCGGAACTTGGTGAAGGGGATGGAGGCGATGAAGCCGACCACCAGGAAGAAGTGCAGCCACCAAAGCCCCTGGTGCAGGGAGCGCAGCGAGGCCTCGCCCAGCCCCGAGAGCGCCTTGGCGAAGAGCAGGCCGACCGGCGACCAGACCGCCAGGGCCATGTTGTTGGGGAGTTCGGTGACCGCCATGCGCGCCCCCTCGATCACGTAGCCGGTGATCAGGATGGCGAAGAGCAGGCCGTGCATGATGGCGTCGTCGCGGCCGGTTTCCAGGCCCGCCGGTTTCACCAAGTAGCGGCGCACCCAAAGCCCGATCAGCATGGCGATCGCCACCAGTCCCGCCAGGTCGAGGACCAGGGAGAAGATCTGGTAGAAGGTCCCCTTGAGGAACTTGATCCCGAAGAGCAGGTCCAGGAAGTCCGCTTGGAGCGCCACGAAGCAGGTGCCGATGAAGAGGAGCAGGAAGCCCCAGAAGAAAAGCCCGTGAGCGAAGCCCGGGCCCTTGACCTTCAGGATCTTGTTCTGCAGCAGGACCCCTTTGATCAGCTCGGAGATGCGGGCCGCGCGGTTGTCCGTGCGGTTCAGAGGCTTGCCCTGGCGGTAGATAGCCAGACGTTGCCAGCCGCTTTTCACCAACAGCGCGATGGCGCCGAAGGCAAAGAGGTACATCGGCACCAGCACCGCCGCCCCATGACCGATATTCCAATACAGCTCGCGCGTAGCTTCCATCTAATTTCCCCCGCTCCACTTTTTCTAAGCTTTCAACCGCTATAAATCTAAAAGTTAAAATGCTTTCCCATATGTCCCATCATTCCCAGACTTCCCATCATTCCCATCAGCCAGCCTTTAAAGCCTTTACACCCCTACTCCCCGCAAAACACCGGTTTTCTCTTTTCGATGAAAGCCCGCATCCCTTCCCTTTGGTCGGCGGTTGCGAACAGCGAGGCGAAGAGCAGCGCCTCGTGCTCCATGCCGTCGGCCTCGGTCATGTCCAGGCCGATGCGCACGCTCTCCTTGGCGCTGGCTACCCCGAGCAGCCCGTGGCCGGCGATCTTCTTGGCCGTCTCCAGGCTCTTTTCCAAGAGCTCGCCCGCCGGGAACACCGCGTTCACCAACCCGCAGGCCAGCGCCTCGGAGGCGCCCAACAGCTTGCCGGTGAAGATCATCTCGTTGGCCAGGCCGCGCCCCACCACCCGGGCCAGCTTCTGGGTGCCGCCGAAGCCGGGCATGATGCCGAGCGTCACCTCGGGGAGGCCGAGCTTGGCCTTCTCCGAGGCGTAGGCGAAGTCGCAGGCCAGGGCCATCTCCAGACCGCCCCCCAGGGCAAAGCCGTTCACCGCGGCGATCACCGGCTTGGCCAGCCGGCCGATGTAGTTCACCAGCTTGTCGCCCTTGCGGGCGAAGGCATGCGCCTGCGGCACGCTCATTTCCGCCATGGCGGCGATGTCGGCCCCGGCCACGAAGGCCTTTTCGCCGGCGCCGGTCATCACGATCACCCGCACCGAGGCGTCGGCTGCCAGGCTCTCGAAAGCGGCCTGCAACTCGTCCAGCACCGAGGCATCCAGGCTGTTCAGCGCCTGCGGGCGGTTGATGGTCAAAAGGGCCACGCCCTCGTTGGTGTCGATCAGCAGATTTTGGTAGGCCATGGCCGCTCCCCCTTGTCAGTAGCTATGAAAGCCACGACCCGATTTTTTGCCGAGGAAACCGGCTTCCACCATCTTCACCAGCAACGGGCAGGGACGGTACTTCGGATCATTGAAGCCGTCGTAGAGCACGTTCATGATGGCCAGGCAGGTGTCCAGTCCGATGAAGTCGGCCAAAACGAGCGGCCCCATCGGCTGGTTGGTGCCAAGCTTCATCCCCTTGTCGATGTCCTCCGCTGTGGCGATCCCCTCGAACAGCACAAAGGCCGCCTCGTTGATCATCGGCATCAGCACGCGGTTGACGATGAAACCGGGGTAGTCGGCGGAAACCGCCATCTCCTTCTCCAGCTTGGCGACCAGGGCCGCGGTGGCGTCGAAAGTTTCGTCGGAGGTGGCCAGGCCGCGGATCACCTCGACCAGTTTCATGACCGGCACCGGGTTCATGAAGTGCATGCCGATTACCTTGTCCTGGCGACCGGTCACGGCGGCGATCCTGGTGATGGGGATCGAGGAGGTGTTGGAGGCGAGGATGGCGTCCTTCTTGACGATGCCGTCCAGCTTTCTGAAGATTTCCAGCTTGAGCGCCTCTTTCTCGGTGACCGCCTCGATGGCCATATCGCAGTCGGCCAGATCGTTCATCTCCATGGTGGTGCGGATGCGTCCCAGGATGCCCGGGATGGCGGCGCCGATAGCCGGATCTTTCTTGGCCTGGCGTTCCAGGTTCTTCTCGATCCCCGAGAGCGCCTTGGCCAACTGCGCCTCGGCGATGTCGAACAGCACCACCTCGATTTCCTGCTGGGCCAGCACATGGGCGATGCCGCTTCCCATCTGCCCGGCGCCTAAGACTCCGACTTTCTTGATCATCCCCGCCTCCCGAAAAACGTCATTGAATGATTAACAGTTAAAAACCAAGGCGCCGGGGCAACCGGCCGCCTGCACATGGTCCGCGTGCCGTTCCTTCCTACACCCTCTCGAAGATCACCGCCACCGCCTCGCCGCCGCCGATGCAGAGGGTGGCGAGTCCGTAGCGGAGCTGGCGCTTTTGCAGCTCCCGCACCAAGGTGGCGGTCAGACGGGCGCCGCTTGCCCCCAGCGGGTGGCCGATAGCCACGGCGCCGCCGTTGACGTTGACTTTCTGCTCGTCGATGCCGAGCGTCTTGATGGCGATCAGGGTCACCGCGGCGAAGGCCTCGTTGATCTCGAACAGATCGATGTCGGCGACGGTCAGCCCCGCCTTGGCCAGGGCCTTTTCGATCGCCCCGACCGGCGCTTCGGTGAAGCGGTCCGGATGGACGGAGTTGGTGGCGTACGAGACCAGCCGGGCCTTGGGCTTCAGGTTGTATTTCGCCACCGCCTCGGCGCTGGCCAGCAGGGTGACGCCGGCGCCGTCGTTGATGGTCGAGGCGTTGCCGGCGGTGATGGTCCCTTCCTTCTTGAAGGCGGCCCTGAGTCCCGTGAGCTTCGCCGGGTCGCCCTTGAACGGCTCTTCGTCTTCGCTCACCACGATCTCGCCCTGGCGCCCCTTCTTCACCACCGGGACGATCTCCTCGGCGAAGACGCCACCCTTGACCGCGGCCTGGGCCTTCTGGTAGGAGCGGGCGGCGAACGCGTCCTGCTCCTCCCGGCTCAAGTTCAGTTTCTCGGTGGTCGCCTCGGCGATCACGCCCATGTGCTTGCCGCTGTAGGGGTCCTGCAGGCCGTCGTAAACCATCAGGTCGAGCAGTTCGCCGTTGCCCATCCGGTAGCCGTAGCGTCCCTTGGCGAGCGCATAGGGCGCAAGCGACATGTTCTCCATGCCGCCGGCCAGCACCACCTCGGCGTCTCCCAGACGAATCGAGCCGGCACCCAGCATCAGCGCCTTCAGACCGGAGCCGCAGACCTTGTTGATGGTCAGGGCCGGAATGGTATCGGGAAGACCGGCATAGAGCATCGCCTGTCTGGCCGGGGCCTGGCCGCTGGCGGCGGGGAGCACCTGCCCGAGGATCACCTCGTCGATCGCCTCCGCGGGGAGGCCGGTCTTTTCCAAAAGCCCTTTGATTACCGTCGCCGCCAGGCGCGGCGCCTCCACATCGGCAAGCACTCCGCCAAACGAGCCCAGCGGCGTGCGCAGCGATTCGACCACAAAGACATCTTTCATATTCAAATCCTCCTCAGTGTGTAGGTGACGTGCGCGGCAGGCTTCCCTGTCGGCTTTTCCGCGTCTGCTGGCCTGATCGGGCGCTCCGCGAGCCCCCCAAAAAGCTAGTAAACAGGTACCACAATACCAGATTAGTTGTCAATGGTAAAAGGGCCAAAGTACTGCGATCGACGCTACCAACCGGACCTTTGTCGCCATCCCCCCCGGCCGTCTCAAGCTGTCCCGAAAATACCCTCGGCTTACGTGCAAGTCAAGCATTTATAAAACACGCTTCCATTTTGGCGCAACCCGCGTTTCCGTTTGCCGTCACGGCAAGGCAGACCCCAGAAATCGGCGGGCATTGCCGCTGAACAGCCCGGCTGCCACCTCTTCGGGCAAGTTCAGCTCCTTCACCAACGCGATGTAATCCAAGACCTTTTCCGCCTGGTAGAGCATCGAATCGGAGGCGAAGCAGACCCGGTCCGGGTAGTGCATGATGAAATCCCGGTAGCTCGCCCGGTTGCCGCGGATGTAGGGCAACAGACCGGCAATGTCGGTGAAGACGTTTTGGCAGCGGTCGAGTATGCCGCGAAAGGACCTGCGGCTGATCCCCAGGTGGGCGAACTCCACCCGCACTCGGGGAAAATCGTTCAGAAGGGCGGTCATCACGTCGTTGTGACGGCGGGCGTCCAGGTGATAAAGCAGCGGCAGGTCATGCTCTTCGGCGAAGGCGAAGATTTCCCATTCCCGTTTTTGATACTGTTGCAGCGTGATGCCCAGGGTCTCCGGCCCGCCTCTCACTCCCAGGTCGTTGCCGCCGTCGCAGAGGTAGATCCCCTTGATCCCTTTGAAGCCGCGCTCCAGATAGCCTTGCAGCGCGGGCGCCACCTCTCCCCAGAGATGCCGGGTATCCACCAGCGGCACGATCATCCGCTCCGAGACTCCGGTCAGCGCCAGCAGGTTTTCCGCTTCGTAGAAAAGCTCATCCCCGCGGTTTTCCACGAAGTCCGGGATCAGATTCCACATCCGCTCGCGGTCCAGATGGGTGTTGACCAGCCCCACCACCACCAGGTTGCTCACCCCGGCCCGCCTGAGAGCGTCGAGTTTGCGGCGGACCGCCTCCTGCTGGCCGGAGTCGGTAAAACAGTGCATATGAACGTCGATGATGTCGTAATCCCGACTCATTTGCCCTTATAGACCGGCGTCCTTTTTTCCAAGAAGGCGTCCACCGCCTCGTGATGGTCCTCCGTGTGGTGCGCCATGGCCTGGAAGGTGGCGCACAGGTCCAGGAAATCCGGGAGTTCGCTGCGCTGGGCCAACTTCATCATCCGCTTGGTCAGACGCAGCGCCTGGGGGGGTTTGGCCGCCATCAGCGCCGCCAGCTCGCGGGCCCGCGGCATAAGCTCTTCGGGCTCCACCACCTCCAGGAAGAGGCCGATGCGCAGCGCCTCGTCCGCCTTGATCACCCGGCCGGTGAGGGTCAGTTCCGCCGCCCGCTGATAGCCGAGCAGGCGCTGCATGAACCAGGCGCCGCCGTCGCCGGGGGTGATGCCGAGGTTGATGAAGGTCTCGCCCATCTGGGCGCGGCTGGAGCCGATGCGCAGGTCGCACATGCAGGCCAGGTCGAAGCCGGCGCCGACCGCCGGACCGTTGACGGCGGCGATGATCGGCAGTTCGGCCGCGTGCATGACCAGCGGCAACTGTTGAATGCCGCGCCGGTACTGGTCCTGGATCTCCAGCGGCGAGCCGGAGAAACTGTCGCTTCGGGCCTGCATCTGCTTGACGTTGCCGCCCGAACAAAAGGCCGAACCGTCGCCGGTCAGGATCAGCACCGACACCGACGGCTCGCCGTTCGCCCAGCGCACCGTCCGCACGATGTCGTCGACCAGTTCGGTGCCGGTGAGCGCGTTGCGCACGTCGTTTCGCTGCAAAGTTAAAACCGCCACCCGGTTCGCAAGTTCAAGGGAAGACTCCTTGAGTGCGGGTAGCGCCGTCGTTGTTTGTTTCGCTGAAGTACCGTCCATATAACCCCCAAAAGTTGCAAGCGTTGCCGGACATGTTAGCACAGTCAGCAATTAAACGGGGCGTCTGGCGATGGCCTCGATCAGCCCGATGCGCTCCTCCTCTAGATTGAGCGCCTGGTTACGCGCCATCTGGCGGAAATCCGGCCCCAGGAGCAGTTGCAGCCCCAGCGGGGGCGCGCCATCCCGGCGGACCTTTTCCTGCTGGCGGCGAAACCAGTCGCGGCCCGCCTCGGTCGCCTCGCGCCAGACCAAGGTTTCGAACCCGGCCTCGGCCAGCGTTTGCGCCAGCCGCTCGGGAGTGAACAAGAAACTGATGTCGGGTTTTCGCGCCCAGGGCACCGGAAAATGCGGCGCCCCGCCGGGCCCGGCCACCACGTCGTAGAGGGCGAGCCTGCCGCCCGGCCGCAGCACCCGCAGGACTTCGCCGTACAGCCTCGCCTTGTCGGCGATGTTCATCGAGGCGTGTTGGGTCCAGACCAAGTCGAACGAGGCGTCGGGGAAGGGAATGTCGAGCGCGTTTCCCTGCCGAAACGAGACCATGTCCTGCAAACCCAGGCGCTCGGTCAGAGCGGCCGCGGCCCGGCAGTAATCGGGGCTCAAGTCGAGGCCCGAGACGCGGCAGCCGAACTCCCGGGCCAGGTAGCGAGCCGGTCCGCCCAAGCCGCTACCCAGGTCCAGGACCTGCATGTCGGCTACGATGCCGAGTTCGGCGGCCAGGTCAATGGTCGCCTTCAGTCCGCGCACGTGGAACTCGTCGATCGGCGCCAGGTCTTCCGGCCGGAGCCGCTCCGGGTCCTTGCCGGCGGCGACCAGCGCGTCGAGGATCGCCGTTTCCAGGTCCCGGCGCGCGTAATGGGCGTCCACGCTATCAGCGGCTATCTCAGCAGTATCCATGGCACCAGCTCGGTCACCGCCCCGAGGGGGCGGTGACCCTTCTTCTTGTTGTCCATGACGCCCATGAAGTCCACAACGTCCATGTCGTCCAGGTTTCTGCTCTCAAAGCCCGCCTTAGTTGTCCTGATTGCTCTGCGCATCGACCACGGCGATGGCGGCCATGTTGACGATGTCCATCACGTCGTCGCCCAACTGCAGGATGTGCACCGGCTTGTTCATCCCCATCAGGATCGGGCCGATGGCGTCGGCCCCGCCCAACTGGTGCAGCAGCTTGTAGCAGATGTTGCCGGAGGTGAGGTCCGGGAAGATCAGCACGTTGGCCGGCTGCTTCAAGGTACTGAACGGGAAGCTGGTCTTCAGGATCTCCGCAACCACCGCGGTGTCCGCCTGCATCTCGCCGTCGATGGCGAGCCCCGGCTCCCGGCGCTTGACGATCTCCACGGCCTTTCTCACCCGGTCGGCCTGAGGATGGCGCACCGAACCGAAGTTGGAGATGGAGAGCATGGCCACGCTCGGCTCGATCTCCAGCATGCGGGCCTTTTGCGCGGTGAGGATCGCCGTTTCCGCCAGCTCCTCCGCGGTAGGCTCGATGCAGACCGTGGTGTCGGCCAGGAAGAAGATCCCCTTCTTGAAGACCATCATGTAGAGGCCGTGCACGCTGGAGAGCCCCTCCTGCTTGCCGATCACCTGCAAGGCCGGCTTGATGGTGTCGGCGTAGTTGGCGTCGATGCCGGCCAGGAGCGCGTCCGCATCCCCCTGACGCACCATCATGCAGCCGAAGTGGGTGCGCGATTTACGCGACATCAACCGGTGCGATTCGGAGAGGGTAAGGCCTTTTCTGTGCCTCAACCGGAAAAGCTCGTCCGCGTAGGGCGCCGACTTCTCCGAGCTCCCCGGATCGATGATGGTCGCGCCGTTCAGATCGATGTCGAGCTGCTTCATGGTGCAGCGGATCTTGGCTTCGTTGCCCAACAGGATCGGCTTGGCGATCCCCTGGTCGATCAGCACCTGGGCTGCGCGCAGGATCTTCTCGTTTTCCCCTTCGGGAAAGACCACGCTCTTGGGATCGCTCTTGGCCTTGTTGATGATCATGCGCAGCGTTTCTTTGGACTTCCCTTGCAGCGACTCCAGCGTCTCCACGTACTTGTCCATGTCGGCGATCGGCTGCCGGGCGACGCCCGAATCCATGGCCGCCTTGGCGATGGCCGGAGCCACCCGCAACAGCGCCCGGGGATCGAACGGCTTGGGAATGATGTAGTCGCGGCCGAAGCTGAACTTGACGTTGCCGTAGGCGCGGCAGACCGACTCCGGGCACTCCTCGCGGGCCAGTTCGGCCAGCGCTACCACCGCCGCCTTCTTCATCTCCTCGTTGATGATGGTGGCCCTGACGTCGAGCGCGCCGCGGAAGATGAAGGGGAAGCCGAGCACGTTGTTCACCTGGTTCGGATAGTCGGAGCGGCCGGTCGCGATCAGCACGTCGCCGCGCACCTTGTGCGCCTCCTCCGGGGTGATCTCCGGGTCCGGGTTGGCCATGGCGAAGATGATCGGGTTGAGCGCCATGGTGCGCACCATCTCCGGGGTGATCGCTCCTTTTGAGGAAAGCCCGAAGATGACGTCGCAGCCGACCGCCGCGTCGGCCAGGGTGCGCATGGCGGTGTCGACCGCGAAACGCTCCTTGTACTTGTTCATCCCCTCGGTGCGCCCCTTGTAGATGACCCCCTTGGTGTCGCACATCACCAGGTTTTCCAGCTTGAGCCCCAGCGACACCACCAGGTTGGCGCAGGCGATGGCGGCGGCGCCGGCGCCGTTTACCACCAGCTTCACCTCTTCGATCTTCTTGTCCACCAAGAGCAGCGCGTTGATAAGTCCCGCCGCCGAGATGATGGCCGTGCCGTGCTGATCGTCGTGGAAGACCGGGATGTTCATGGTCTTCTTCAGTTCTTCCTCGATGTAGAAGCACTCCGGCGCCTTGATGTCTTCCAGGTTGATGCCGCCGAAGGTCGGCTCCAGCATCTGCACGGCGCGGATGATCTCGTCCGGGTCCTCGCTGTTCAGCTCGATGTCGAAGACGTCGACGTCGGCGAAGCGCTTGAAGAGCACCCCTTTACCTTCCATGACCGGCTTGCCGGCCAGGGCGCCGATGTTGCCCAGGCCCAGCACCGCCGTGCCGTTGGAGACGACCGCGACCAGATTGCCTTTGGCGGTGTACAGATAAGCGTCATCGGGGTTCTGCTCGATAGCCAGGCAGGGTTCGGCCACTCCGGGGGAGTAGGCCAGTGAGAGGTCCTGCGCGGTCTGACAGGGCTTGGTGGGCGTTACCTCGATCTTCCCCTTGCGGCCGGTCGAGTGGTATTCCAGTGCTGCCGATTTTTTGCTCATCTTCGCATCCCTCCGCCATTACATCTGGTGATTAAATTTTGTGTAACTGTTCACCACATCTGCTGGTGACTTCGCATATCTGTAGGTCGTGTTGAACGGTTCATCGTGAAACGCGACATTGCGACCGTGGCGCCATTGCGATGTCGCGTTTCGTACCTCAACGCGACCTACGGACGCTCGCCCTTCCCCCCGGCGGGGGGAGGGCGGGAGGGGGGAAGGTTTTTGGCGAGCTTCCCCCTCCCTAACCCTCCCGCTTCGGGGGCGGGGACCGAAAGCGCCCCCCCCGAAGCGGGATTTATGCCGTCTCCAGCCTAGTCCAGGGTCAACAGCACCTGGCCGATCTCGACCGCGGTGCCTTCCTTGATCAGGATCTCGCCGACGGTGCCGTCCTTGTCGGCGAAGATCTCGTTCTCCATCTTCATCGCCTCGAGGATCAGCAGCAGATCGCCTTCCTGCACCTTCTGGCCGGCGCTCACCTCGATCTTCCAGACGTTGCCGGCCAAGGGGGCGGTGACCCCGTTCTTGGGGGCCGCGCCGCAGGAGGCGCTCTGGCAGCTGCTCGCTGCCGGGGCAGCAGCCGCGCCCGCGCCGATGATGGTCACCAGCGGCTGGCCGATGACGACCGCGTTTCCTTCCTGAATGTGGATCTGGCCGATGACCCCGTCCCGGTCGGCGAAGATCTCGTTCTCCATCTTCATCGCCTCAAGGATCAGCAGCAGGTCGCCTTCCTGGACCACCTGGCCCGCCTCGCACTCGATCTTCCAGACGTTGCCTGCCAAAGGCGAGGCGATGTCGCTGCCGGAAACCGCAGCTGCCGCTGCCGGCGCCGCCGCCTGGTTCCCCGCCACGGCGGAGGCCGCCGCTGCTGCCGCTGCCGCCGCGCCGGTGGCCTTGGCCACCTGCACCACGAAGGTCTGGCCGCCGCCGGTGACGGTGTAGGTGTCGCCGGCCACGGCGGGCGCCGCCGCGGCTGCCGCCTTGGGTGCCGGCTCCTCGCCGGTCGGGACCGGCTCGAACATGCCGGGGTTGTCCCTGTGCTCCAGGAACTTCAGTCCCACCTGCTGGAACAGGGCGTAGGTCAAGACGTCCTCGACCTCGTGATCGCCCATCTTCAGGTTCTTCTCGGCCGCCAGCCCGCGCAGTTCGGCGGTGAGCTTATCCATCTCGGCGTCGATCAGGTCGGCGGGACGGCAGGTGATCGGCTCGGCTCCCGCCAACACCTTTTTCTGCAGTTCCTTGTTGACCGGCGCCGAGGTGGCGCCGTACTCGCCCTTCAAGACGGCCGCGGTTTCCTTGGTCATCGACTTGTAGCGCTCGCCGGTGAGGATGTTGATGACCGCCTGGCTGCCGACGATCTGCGAGGTGGGGGTGACCAGCGGGATGAAGCCCAAATCCTCGCGCACCCTGGGGATTTCCGCCAGCACCAGGTCCATCTTGTGGCCGGCGTTCTGCTCGCGCAGCTGGTTTTCCATGTTGGTCAGCATGCCGCCCGGTACCTGGGCGGTGATGATGCGGGCATCGATCCCCTTCAGCGACCCTTCGAACTTCGCGTACTTCTTGCGCACTTCGCGGAAGTAGTCGGCGATCTCGGCGAGAAGCGACATGTCGAAGCCGGTGGCGTGCTCGGTGCCGTCCATGATCGCCACCAGCGCCTCGGTGGGGGAGTGGCCGTAGGTCATGCTCATGGAGGAGATGGCGGTGTCGACGTTGTCCACGCCGGCCTCGACCGCCTTCACGTAGGTGGCGGTGGACATGCCGGTGGTGGCGTGGCACTGCATGTGGATCGGGATGTCGATCGCCTTCTTCAGCTTCTTCACCAGTTCATAGGCCACGTAAGGGGAAAGCAGGCCGGCCATGTCCTTGATGCACAGGGAGTGGGAGCCCATGTCCTCGATCTTCTTGGCGAGCTCCACCCACTTGGGGATGGTGTCCACCGGGCTCACCGTGTAGGAGAGGGTCCCCTGGGCGTGCTTGCCCTGCTTGATCACCGCCTTGATGGCGGTATCCAGGTTCCTCGGATCGTTCATGGCGTCGAAGACCCGGAAGACGTCGATGCCGTTCACCGCCGAGCGCTCCACGAACTTCTCCACCACGTCGTCGGCGTAGTGGCGATAGCCCAGGATGTTCTGCCCGCGAAACAGCATCTGCTGCGGGGTGTTGGGCATGACCTTCTTCAGTTCGCGCAGGCGCTCCCAGGGGTCCTCGCCCAGGAAACGGATGCAGGAGTCGAAGGTGGCGCCCCCCCACATCTCGATGGACCAGTAGCCGACCCGGTCCAGCTTCTCCGCGATGGGGAGCATGTCGTCCAGGCGCAGACGGGTGGCGAACAGGGACTGATGGGCGTCCCGCAATACGACTTCGGTTATCCCCAACGGTTTTTTTGCTTTGCTCATGAGCATCTCCTTTTCAGGGCAGTCAAAATGGGTAGACCAGGCAGCTATCGGGATACCTCACCGCCGTTGCCGTTGCTGTTTTCGTTATTCTCGATTCGTCAAGCTCAAGCGATCCGCCGCCGGACTACCCCTTGATGATCCTGGGGAGGAGCATCTGGTGCACCGGGGTGATCGACTTGGGATTCTGATAGTTGGCGCCGGTGAAGGCGCGCACGTAGTTGCGCAGCTCGGTCAAGGGGACGATCTCGTCCACGAAGCCGCTCTTGGCGCAGTAAGCCGGGCGCGACTTGTCCTGGTAGTCCTGGATCATCTGGTTCATCTTGTCGAGCACCGGGGTCAGATCGTTGCCGGATTCGTCCTCTTTCACCAGACGGCGGGCGTAGGAGGCGGCGGCGGCGGTCTCGCCGTGCATGACGTAGATCTCGGTGAGCGGCGTGCCCAGGGTGAAGGCGTTGTTGTTGTTGGCCTGGGGGCCGCACATGATGTAGTGCGCCGCGGCCGTCCCCTTCCTCAACACCACGCACATCAGGGAGAGCTCGGTCTGCTCGATCGAGTAGACCAGCGACTGACCCAGGGCGAGCAGTTCCGCTTCCTCGGCCAGATCGCCGACGTCGATGCCGGTGGTGTCCTGCATCCAGACGATGGGGAGGTTGTCGCGGCCGCACAGGGTGACGAATTCTCCCTGCTTGATGAGCCCTTCGCGGTAGTGCTTGCCACCGACCGCGGGATAGGCGCCCTTGGCGTACTCGGGATAGCCCGGGAAAACGCCCTGGCGGTTGCCGACGAAGGCGACCGGGAAGCCGTCGATCTTGGCGATGCCGGTGTAGACCTCGCGGCCGTAATCCGGGCGGTACTCCATGAACTCGCTGTTGTCGGTGATGCGCGCCAGGATCTGCACCGCGTCGTAGGGGCGCTTCTGGTTGGCGGGGAGGATCATGTTCAGATCCTCGGCCGGGTATTTCGGCGGCGCGGGTGCCGCGACCTGGAACATGGTCGGGTCGTAGGCGGGCATCATGCGCATGTAATCCTTGATGCCGTCCAGGACCCCCTTCTCGGTGTCGTGCACTTCGCGGAAGTAGGCGGTCTGGTCGAAGTGCGTCTCGACGCGCCCCGGATCCTTGGCCTTGAAGTTCTTGGTTCCCTGGATCAGCGCCTGGGCGGCTTCCAGGTCGATGTGCCCCTTGGGGTTCATGCCGCCGACGATGCCGGCGCCGCCGACCGCTATGTTGGCCCCTTCGTGGGCGATGAGGATGGTGGGACTGATCCCCTGGTAGCCGCCGCCGGCCGGGTTGGTGCCGTAGATGCCGTTGAGGATCGGGATCCCCATGTGGTTCAGGTCGGCGTGGCGGTAGAAAGGCGCGCCCGAGGAGCGGCGGCCGGCGTACACGGTCTCCTGCTCCATGAGCTTCACGCCCGAGCAGTTGGTGAGCCAGACCAGCGGCACGTTCAGCCTTTTGGCCATGTCGGTGACCATCAGGATGTTCTCGGACTGTCCGGCGATCCAGGCGCCGGCCATGACCTTATTGTCGAAGCCGATGATCACCGCCCATTTCCCTTCGATCTTGCCGATGCCGTTCACCACCCCGGTGCACCCTTCTTCGTTGTCGCGCGGGTTGTAGAGGGAGTGCAGCGGCGCCCAGGTGCCGGCGTCGACCAGGTAATCGAGGCGGTCGTAGATGGTCATGCCGCCGCGGTCATGGATCTTCTTGGCGGGAATGCCGGCGTTCTTCACCCGGTCGGTTTCCACGGCCAAAAGCCGCTCCTGTTCCCTGACCAGCTCGACGTTTTCCTGCGCGCGTTTTATTTCCCCATCGTTAAGCGCCTTGCCGATATCGGCCATCTTCTCGAAATACGGACGCAGCGGCGTTTGTTTTCGTGACATGCGGACCCCTCCTCGCTTCATATAAAAGTTATGAGCCGCCGGCTAAAGAGCCGGCGACCCTTGCATTTTGTTTGCGTGTTTTTTCGCGCTTTTTCCCGGCCAAGCGGGGTTTAGCGATTGACGGTGTCGCCCATGGCCATGCCGGCGATGATCGTTTTCTGGATGTTGCTGGTCCCCTCGACCACGCGCAGCGACTGGGCATCGCGCAGGAAGCGCTCCGCCGGGTATTCGGTGGAGAAGCCGTAGCTGCCGAAGATCTTCATGGTGTCGAGCGCTGCGTGCACGGCGGCCTCGGAGGCAAACAGCTTGGCCATGGAGGTCTGGTACTGGTTGGGAAGCTGCTGATCCTTCAACCAGGCGGCCTGGTAGACCAGCAGTTTGGCGGCTTCGTGCTCGGCGACCATGTCGGCGATCTGCGCCTGGATCATCTGGTAGGAGCCGATCTTCTTGCCGAACTGGGTGCGCTCGTTGGCGTAGCCGATGGCCGCCTCGATGGCGCCGCCGCCGATCCCCAGCGCGCCCGAAGCGCAGCTGATGCGGGTGTTGTTCAACTGCCACATGCAGATCTGGAACCCCTGGCCGACCTCGCCCAGGACCGAGTCCTTGGGAATCTTGGCGGCGCTGAAGGCGATCTCGCCGGTGGGCGCGCAGTGCAGGCCGAGCTTGGTGTTGATCGGGGCGGTGACGATGCCGTCGTTGCCTTTCAGGTTGACGATGAAGCAGGTCATCCCCTTGTATTTCTGGCTCTTGTCGGTGAAGGCGTACACCAGACCCCAGTCGCCCACGTGCGCGTTGGAGATCCACATCTTCTGGCCGTTCAGCTCCCAATGGTCGCCGCGGTCGGTGGCGGTGGTTCCCATGCTGGCCACGTCCGAGCCGGAGTTGGGCTCGGTGATGGCGAAAAAGCCGAAGGATTCCGCGCTGATCCAGTCCGGGATGAAGCGTTTCTTCTGGGTTTCGTTGCCGAACTTATTGACTGTGATTGCCGGTCCGATGTTCTGCATGTTGAACGGGAGGCGCCAGGAACCGCTGACCGTGGCGATCTGCTCGGACAAGATCACCGACTCCAGGAAGCCGAAGCCGTTGCCGCCGTACTCCTCGGGGATGCCGCAGCCGAAAAAGCCCAAGCCGGCCATCTTCTTCACCAGCTCCGGACGGAAGGTGTGGTTGGCCTCGTCCTCTTTCAGGTTGGGCGCGATCTCCTTCAGCGCGAAGTCACGGGCCATCTCCTGCATCATCTTCTGCTCGTCGGTAAGTCCAAATCTCATGGTCGTCTCCTTTTTGATTGATAGTGAAAAACTGTCCGTATGAAAGCGGGCAAAGTCGTCGCCGAAACTAAACGTGAAATCGAAAACCGCACTGCGGAACGCAGTAGAACGTTATTTTAGTATTCCAGTACCATAATACATATTTTGTTGTCAAGGCGAATCATCGGGAGGCCCTGCGCCCCGTTTCGCTTCCGCAATAACCGCAACCCGGGCTAAATGACCTTGGCCTCGCGCAGCGCCGCCATCCGGCCGTCGTCCAAGCCCAGCAGCCTCTCCAGCACCGAGGAGGTGTGCTCCCCCAAAAGCGGCGGCGCCTGCCGGCTCCCCCCCGGCGTCTCCGAGAACTTCATCGGAGTCCCCACCAGGGGAATCGCGCCGGCGGCCGAGTGCTGCACCGTCTGGCACATGGAGCGGGCCTGGACCTGGGGGTCGGCGAAGACCTCCTCCAGGTTGTTGATCGGGCCGCACGGCACCCCCGCCTTGCCCAGCTCCTCGATCCAGGCCGCCTTGCTGCGGGACCGAAAGAGCGCCGACAGCTCGGGAATCAGCGCCTCGCGGTTGCGCACCCTCCCTTGGTTGGCGGCGAAACGCTCGTCGGCGGCCAGGTGAGGAACGCCGGCCACCCCGCAGAATTTGCGAAACTGCTCGTCGTTACCCACCGCCAGGATGATGTGGCTGTCGCTGGTGGCGAAAGCCTGGTAGGGGACGATGTTCGGGTGCGAGTTCCCCAGGCGTCCGGGAGAGCGTCCCGACACCAGATAATTGGTGGCCTGGTTGGCGAGGGTGGCCACCTGCACGTCCAGCAGCGCCAGGTCGATGTGCTGGCCGACGCCGGTCCGCTCGCGGTGCACCAGGGCCGCCAGCACCGCGGTGGTCGCGTACATGCCGGTGAAGATGTCGACGATGGCGACCCCCACCTTCATAGGTCCCCCCCCCGGCGCGCCGTCCGGTTCCCCGGTGACGCTCATCAGCCCGCCCATCCCCTGGATCAGGAAGTCGTAGCCGGCCAGTTGCCGGTAAGGCCCGGTCTGGCCGAAGCCGGTGATCGAGCAGTAGATGATGGCGGGGTTGACGGCTTTCAGCGACTGGTAGTCCAGCCCGTACTGAGCCAGTCCGTCCACCTTGAAGTTTTCCAGCACGATGTCGCAGCTGGCGGCCAGCTGCCGCACCAGCTCCTGCCCCTCGGGGCGGGTGAAATCGATGGTCACCGACTGCTTGCCGCGGTTGGCGGCCAGGAAGTAGGCGGCGTCGCTGGTGGGGTTGCCGTCGCCGTCCGCCAAAAACGGCGGTCCCCAACCGCGAGTGTCGTCGCCTGCGCCGGGGCGCTCAACCTTGATGACCTCCGCGCCCAAGTCGGCCAACGTCTGACCGGCCCAGGGGCCGGCCAGCACCCGGCTCAAATCCAACACCCGCACGTCTTTCAGGGGACCTTCCAATGGGCGCGCTCCTTTGTCTGTTGTGCCGTTGGCTCTCTATCGGCAGGCCCCCTTTCGACAGCACCGCGCTAGCGGACTGATCATGCCGGGTTTCCAGAGCTCGCCCCGGCGGTCAATTCCACTGTGCGGAACCAAGGTAGCGGAAACAGCCTACCAGCAATCGATTACATTTGCAAATAAAAAATAGTTTCATTGCGGACTAAATTACACTCACGGGTATCACGTTAATTTTACCTGTAAATACAAGGATATAGTCCGCAAACGGGGAGTTGTCGACGGCCATCCTCCCACAAAATTCAATTCTGCACAGCGGAACCATAAAACCAAAACAGCCTTTTTCTGTTGACACGACAACACCTTTATGCGAACCTCCCCTCCATCACTCAAACATTATTTTAAAAGAGCGGGAGAGATGAGGACAATGACCAAAGACCGCGGACTCGGCAAGGCCATGGAAGAGCGTAAATTTGTCGAGGCGTTGGCGCGGGGGCTGGAAGTTCTCAGCAGCTTCCACCCAAGCGACCGCTATCTGGGGAACCAGGAGATTTCCAAAAGGACCCAGCTGCCGAAGTCGACCGTTTCCCGGTTGACCTTTACCCTCGAACAGTTGGGCTACCTCAATTTTTCCAAGGCGCACAACAAATACTGCCTGGGCAACGCCGTGATAGCGCTGGGCTACGCCAAATTGTCGCAGATGGACATCCGCCGCATTGCCCGGCCGCTGATGCAGGCCCTGGCCGAGCACACCCAGGGCTCCGTCAACCTCGGCATCCGCGACCAATTGAACATGATCTACGTCGACACCTATCGCAACAGCTCGACCTTCACCGTGCAGCTCGACGTCGGTTCCGAGGTGCCGATCTCGACCACCTCCATGGGGAGGGCCTACCTCTGCGCCCTCCCCGAGGCGGAGCGCAGCGAACTGCTGAAACAGATAGAGGCGAACGACGCCGAGAATTGGCCGGCCATCAAGGAAGGGATGGAGAGAGCGCAGGCGGACTACCGGGAGTTGGGGTTTTGCATGAGCCTTGGCAACTGGCGCACCGAAGTGCACGCCATCGCCGTGCCGCTGATCATGGAAGACGGCACCATCATGGTCTTCAGTTGCAGCGGCGCCTCCTTCCAAATGCCCAGGCAGTTGGTCGAAAGCGAGATCGGGCCGCGGCTTCTCAACCTGGTGGGCAACGTGCGCACCGCCTTGAGCTTCGCCAGGAGCTGAGACACCGAGCCGCATGATCTCTCGCAAGTGGGAGTGGCGTGAATAGACGTCGGCCAGGGTGTCTCGGCTGCTAAATTCCAGCTTTCAAAATCGAAATTTCAAAAGCACTCTTTTCTTGTCATGACATCGTCCGTACGCTACACTGGTGCGCAAAGCCATGCAAAGGAGAGCCCATGCCCACCGCGTCTCGATCAAAAACCGAGCGTATCGACGTTCGCGCCAGTGCCCCGATCAAGAGATTGTTGCAGGAGGCGGCGCGTGCCAGCCACAAGAATGTCAGCGAATTCCTGCTGGATGCCGGCATCACGGCGGCTAACCAGGCTCTTGCGGACCGCCGGCGTTTCGAGTTGGACGAAACGCGCTGGGAGGCGTTTCAGCAGGCAATGGACAGGCCGGTGCAAGCCAAGCCGCGGCTGGCTGAACTGCTGAGCAAACCGGGGGCGCTCGATTGAGCCCATCCGGGTATGATCGCGTACGCAAGTTGGAAGCCACCGATTCGCTTTCGTCCTTCGATTGCGGCCACCCCGCTCTGAACCAGTTTCTGCAGCGCTATGCCCTGGTGAATCAGAAGGCGAACAGTGCTCAGACCTATGCCTGCTGCAAGTCGGGTGAGGTTGTCGGGTTTTACAGCCTGGCGGTGGGGAGCGTCGAGCCGCAGGAAGCGCCCGAGCGGATAAGCAAGGGATTGGCTCGTCATTCGGTTCCGGTAATGGTCCTGGCCCGATTGGCTGCCGATGTTGCCCATCAAGGAGTTGGACTTGGCGCGGCCCTGTTGAAAGATGCGCTTTTGCGTACGCTACAGGCCGCGGACATCGCCGGCATTCGGACCCTGCTGGTGCATGCCAAGGATGACGGCGCCCGGTCGTGGTACGAGGGGTGGGGATTCGAACCCAGCCCGACCGACCCATACCATCTCTTTCTCCTGCTGAAGGACTTGAAAGCCTTGCTAAGCCCTTAACTTTCACGAAGACGTTGCTACCGCGAGCACCCCAGGTCGCCGCCCTGGCGAATCTGCCTCTACATGACCCAGTAGCCTACTTGTCTCACTACGGCTAACACTACCCTCCGTCAAATCACAGCCCGATTTCGCTATGCGAACCGAGACGAACCAAGTCAAGGACGGCATCAAGTGTTTTGCCATGCCGTCCCGATCTTTCTCGCCTTTGCAATGAGAAGGCTGTGGGGGATTTCGAGGAGACCGGTCGCCACCCTCCCACTTCGAAATGGTGCGTCGCTATTCAACCGACGGGATGAAAATTAAAAATGCCTTTGACTTTGGCTTTCGGTTCCTCTACTCTGCCGGAGACCGGCAAAAGGGCCTGCAATCGGTGTAAGTAACGGGCCGTTTCAGCGCAATAAGTGTCAGAGAGGTAACGACATGAGTCTCGATTTCAGCTCGTTGCATAGCGCGATTAGCCAGCTTGAGAAAAGCATCAAATACGCGAATTCTCCGCTGGCGAAAGGCGATCCCGACTTGTTCGAGCAACTCCGGAATTCTGTAATCCAGTGCTTCGAGTTCACCTATGAACTGAGCCATAAAATGCTCAAAAGGTATCTCGAAGAAACCGCTGCAAGCCCGGAAGAGCAGGATCTCGGCACTTTTCAAAATTTGATTCGAACAGGAAACCAGAAAGGACTTTTGCGCTCCGATTGGTTGCGTTGGCGGGTTTACCGTCAGGCCCGCACCGACAGCAGTCATACCTATGACGCGGATAAGGCTGAGGTCGTTTATTCAATTGTCCCCGAGGTTTTGGAAGAGGCGAAATATTTGTACAAGCGACTGATAGAAAGAAGCAATTAGGCATGATCGAACGTGAAATTAAGCCCGATATCGACTTCAATCCGCATGATTGGGCAGAAGTGAGACGAGTTCTGAAGAAATGCGTACCTGGATTTGAAGTCTGGGCGTTCGGGTCGCGGGCTAAATGGACGGCAAAGCCGTATTCCGATTTGGATCTGGCGGTGATATCCCGGCAACCATTGCCGATTGCCACCATGGCGGACCTTCGACAATCCTTCGATGATTCAGACCTTACCATCAAAGTGGACTTCGTGGATTGGGCAACGACGAGTGCGCCATTCCGGAAGATCATTGAGGAAAGCAAAGTGGTGCTGCAAAGCAGCGGGGATAAATGAGCCGCCAAAGATGACGGCGAAGAAAGTGGGGAAGAGCACGCAACGTGTAATACTAACAAAAGCAATCGGCCGCAAAAATGCACAAGAAACATAAATAAATTCCGGTTGCTACGTCAATAGAACGCACTAACCAAAATGGTTCCAAATGCACGTATCTATAAGATCATGTTTTTGTGACTTTTGTGCCTTTTGTGGCAATGAACTGCCGTAGTTAGGATAATTGCATAAATGTCCCCTCGCGCCGAAAATGGTCGTCTTGGACGCGATGTTCGTCCCCATGCATGCGCGCTGTTTTCGATCGGCGCGCATCCCGGCAAACATGTCGGATCGCCAAAGGAGCGCCCATGACGTTTTCTTCCCTTGGTTTGTCCGAGGGGCTTTTAAAAGCGGTCGCCAAGTTGCAGTATCAGCGGCCTTATCCCATCCAACTCCAGGCCATTCCCGCCATTTTGCAGGGGAGAGATCTGTTGGCCGTCGCCAAGAGCGGCTCCGGCAAAACGGCCGGCTTCGCTCTGCCGCTGCTGCAACTCGCCCATGGCGCGGAAACCGGCCAGCGGCGAAAACTCACGGCCTTGATTCTCGTGCCGACCCGGGAACTGGCGGCCCAGATCGGCGAGGTCGTGCGACAGTTGGGCAGCCACTTGACTCCGAGGGTTAAAACGGCTGCGGTGTTCGGCGGAGTGGCGGTGAACCCGCAGATGGTGGACGTGCACGGCGTCGCGTTGCTGATCGCCACTCCGGGCCGTTTGCTCGATCTGATCGACAAGCATAGCGTGCAGTTGTCGTCGGTCGCCGTGCTGGTGCTGGACGAGGCGGACAAACTGCTGGAGCAAGGTTTTCGGGATGAGCTTGAGCGCATCCTCGCGCTGCTGCCGAAAAAACGGCAAAATCTCCTGTTTTCCGCCACCTTCGGCGAGGAGGTGCGGCGGTTGGCGGCCGAACTCATGCGCGACCCGCTGCAGATCGTGATCGAGGAAGAGACGGCGGTGCCGGATCCGATCGTCCAGCAGATTTATGCGGTCGATGATTCCCGCAAAGGCCCTTTGCTCAGATATCTGATCAAGACCAACGACTGGCGGCAGGTGCTGGTCTTCACCGCGTCGCAAAGGCGCGCCGACATCGTGGTCAAGAAACTGCTCGCCAACGGCATCGACGCCGCCGCCTTTCACGGCGGCATGAGCCAAGGGGGACGGACCGCCGCCCTGGCCGCCTTCAAATCCGGGGGCGTGCGGGTGCTGGTGGCCACCGACCTGGCCGCTCGCGGCATCGACATCAAGCTCCTGCCGCACGTAGTCAACTACGAACTGCCCCGCTCTCCGGCCGACTTCGTTCACCGCATCGGGAGAACCGGCCGCGCGGAGGCCGCCGGGGTCGCCGTCACCCTGCTCTGCCCTGAAGAAATGCCGCATTTCAAGACGATTGAGAAGTTGCTGGGAAAGCGGCTGGCCAGGATCGACACCGCCGGGCTCGATCTGGCCGGGCACTAGAGAGAGAGACAAACCAAAGAAGATGACCGTGTTATTTTTCAATATTAGCTAAAAACCCGAAGGAGAACATTGCATGAGAAGGCTTCTGTTACTCACCGTAGCACTCAATTGCCTCATCGCGGCGGTTGCCATAGCCGCCGAAACACCCGGATCGCCCCTTCAACCTCCATCGACTGGCAGGGCGCCAGCTGCCAACACCTACACCATCGAGGAACTCTACAAAAACGCCGCATCGCTCAACGGGAAAAAGGTCGTCGTTCGCGGGCAGGTCGTCAAGATGACCGACGGCATCATGGGAAAAGCCTGGACACATATCCAGGATGGCACCGGCGACGGCAGTAAGGGGAACAACGACTTGATCTGTATTTCTCGCGTCGTCATGGGTCAGGTGGGCGCGGTCGTTACCGTCACCGGCACGGCGGTCTTCAATCCCGAGAGCAGATACAAGTTGGTCCTTCAGGACGCCGCACTCGGCAACTAATTTCGCCAGATGGTGATAACTACAAAAGGGGCATGAAAAATGGGAATTTTTCTCTTGGTCGGATTGGCAGCTTTTGTCGTTCTCATCGCGTCGTCCGTGCGTATCCTCAAGGAATACGAGCGAGGCGTCGTGTTTCGTCTCGGCCGTTGCGTCGGCATTCGCGGACCCGGCTTGATCCTGCTCATCCCGGGCATCGAGCTTATGACCATCGTCTCGATGCGGACCGTCGCCTTCGAAATCCCTTCGCAGGACGTGGTCACCAAGGACAACGTGACGGTCAAGGTTACCGCGGTAATTTACTCGAAGGTGGTCGATGCCGTCAAAGTCATCATCGAGGTGGAGAATTACCGCTATGCCCTGGCCCAGATAGCCCAAACCGCCCTGCGCGCCGTAATCGGTCAACATCCCCTGGACGAGGTTCTCGGCGAGCAGGCCAAGTTGCAGGAAGCGTTGAGCGCCGCCCTGGCCAAGGCCTCCACGGCCTGGGGCCTGCAAATCGATCATGTCGAGATGAAAAACATCGACCTGCCCGTCGAAATGCAGCGGGCAATGGCCAAGCAGGCGGAAGCCGAACGAGAACGGCGCGCCAAGGTCATTCATGCCGAGGGCGAACTGCAAGCCTCGGTGAAGCTGGCAGAGGCCGCGGATACCTTGTCAAAGACGCCGGGCGCCCTCCATCTCAGGACGCTGCAGACAATGGCGGAAATCGCCACGGAGAAAAACTCCACCATTTTGTTCCCGTACGAATTAACGAGCCTGGTCAACAAAATCACGGGTAGTCCGTAATACGTCGGAAACGTGTCAGAAACTGGGTGGTCGAAAACCGGCGCCGGCGGCTATGACAGCTTGAACCTGCCTACCAGGTCCTGAAGAATTTTGGCGTTGGACGCCAACTGCGACGAGGCGGACGCCGTGTCGTGTGCGCCGCGCGCCGTTTCTTCGACGATATCGGTTACTTGCTGCACATTTTTGGTGATCTCGTTGGTGGTCGCGGTCTGTTCTTCGGCGGCAGCCGCGATCTGGCTGATCTGCATGGTGACTTCATCGATCAACTGCAGTATTTCCTCAAGAGCCTCGCTGGATTTTTCCGAGGTCGCGGCTCCTTTTTCCACCTCGACAACGCCTTCGTTCATCGCGTGCACCGCCGCCATGGTCTCTTTCTGTATGGCGGCGATCATCTCCGAGATCTCCCTGGTCGCTTTCGTCGTCCTTTCGGCAAGGGCCCTTACTTCGTCGGCAACGACTGCGAAGCCGCGTCCCTGCTCGCCGGCGCGAGCCGCCTCTATGGCGGCGTTGAGTGCCAGCAGGTTGGTCTGATCGGCGATGTCTTCGATGGTGCCGACGATTTGCCCAATCTGCTCGGACCTAGTCCCCAGACTTTCGACCGTCTGGGCTGACTGCTTTACCCGTTCGGCGATTCTGACCATGCCAGCAATGGTCTCCTGAACCACCACCCCGCCCCTGGTGGCCGAGGCGCTCGATTGCCGCGACCTTTCCGCCGCCATGCCGCAATTGCGGGCGATGTCGTTGCTGGTAGCGGCCATTTCCTCGCTGGAGGTCGCTATGGTGCCGGTTTGAGAGGCTACTTCTTCCGCGCCCGCGGCGATGTGCCTCGATGACGTTTCCAGTTGATGCGACGCCGAGGCGACCTGGCTGGAGGTGTCCGCCACCATGCTCAACATCTGCTTTATGCTGTCGACGACGTGGCGCGACGATTTCGCCAGTTGTCCGATCTCATCGACGCCTAGATCCGAGATGTCTACGGTCAAATCTCCTTCGGCAAGCCGCCGGTTATGAACCACAAGCTCCGCGATCGGTTTGGTGATGCTGCGCGTAATCATCATCGCCGCGATGATGCCTATCACAAGCGAGACGATGCCGAGGCCAATGGAGATAAGCCGCGCGTTTTTGCCATACTCGGCGGCTTTGGCGTACTGCTCCCGGGACGTTCCTTTCTCGTAGCCAAGCAGTTCCGTGAACTGGTCGACCGCCTTGCGGGTCAAGGGGAGGCCCTCGTTGACCAGCACGGCGATGCCCTGATCGCGCTCCCCTTTTTGGGAAAGCTCAAGCGCCCGGTTGTTCGCCGCTCCGGCAGGAGCCACCGCCGCTTTCAATTTGTCGACGATCTCCTTGCCTTTGTCCGACTTGTCCAGTTCGAGAATTTTGGCGACCGATTCCTTGTAGTGCTTTCTCTCGACGGCGACTTCGTTTAGCGCCAGTTCCCGCACCGCCTGGTTATCGGAGAGGACGTAGGTGCGTATGGCGTTGGCCGCGCCGGTTACCCCCAGAAACGCTTCGTAGGCCATTTCGGTCCTCACCTGGTTGTTGGTGATGATCTGATCGAGCCCATCGTCAATCTTGCTTATCAAATAGAGGTTAGAAACCAGCATCAATCCCAGCAAAAAAAGCACGCTGGCAAAGCCGCCTCCGAGCCTGACGCCGATCTTGATGTTTGATCCACTCATGCGAGCCCCTCCGTTTCCCGGCGATAGTTAGGCGCATTACATTAGCACAGCTACAGCAACGAGGCAAGTTTTTACCACAACCGCTGCTCCACGACCTTTTTCATTCAAATCGCTCTGCAACTTAACATGCTTAACAACGTCCTCCTCGCCACGTCCCCCTCGGCCCTGACGGTGTGGATGCTGCCCTGGGCAACGGCAACGATGCCGGCAGGAAATTCATCAAGTAGCGGTAAATCCATTAGACTGATTGACTTTAAAAGGGGGAAGTGCGATAAATCGACCAAATACCGAAAGTATCCAGCCCTAACAACGTCCCGCACACAATCTGACAAGTAAAGGATGAAAGAAATACCGTTGAGGCACGTCTGGGACCCGTCCTTGTGGCGATTGCAACGATCGAGCGGGACACTGAGCATACAGATAGGAGCTGACAATGGGCATACAGGACAGAGCCCTCATCGAAGAATTCAAACGGCGCTTACCGGCAGATATCGTTTCACATATCCGGAAAGTGATTATTTATGGTTCGCGCGCACGGGGCGACGCGGAACAGGATTCAGACCTCGACTTGGTTGCGCTTGTCGATGAAAATACCGCTGAACTGGAACTGAAGCTTGACGAAATAGCCTACGGACTGATGTGGGATCACGATTTCAAGCCGATAATATCGCTCAAGGTTTTTACCGAGGGGCGATTCCGTAGTGCCGCCGCCAAAGGATACTCCTATTACCGAACTATTGAGCGTGAAGGGATTGCGATATGAACGAGGAAGTCAGTCGCTATCTGGATAAGGCTGATCACGCCCTCATCGTGGCAGAGGATCTAATGGCGCGGGGCCATGCGCCGGACGCGGCCAGCAAGATTTATTACGCCATGTTTTATGCAAGCAAGGCCCTATTGGCTGCTGAAGGGATTGATGTAGTCAAGCATTCGGCTGTGGAATCCGCGTTTGGCTACTATTTTGCGAAGCCGGGCCGAATTGACCCCATGTATCATAAAATGTTGATGACTGCTCGTAAAATCAGGGAAATCGCCGATTACGACATTGATGAAGAAATAATCGAGCCGGTTGCCTCGACTAAAATAGAAGAAGGACGAGCTTTTATCGCTGCGATAAAACAGTTTCTTGCCGCCGAAGCTGCGCGAGCCGCTGAGCGAACAAAGGAAGAAGGCGGCAAAAGCACGTGACCCGCCGCCGGGTTTTTCGGGCGGTCGGCGTCCATGGGCTTGGTTACTTTTGTTACTTTCTCGAATAAGTCACAAAAGTAACCAGCGTCCCCGCCAGTCGCGACTTGAGGTCTCGGGGAAATTCTTGATTAGTTGATTAAGCGGCATAACTGCTCAAAACTAAGTAATTACCTCCGTACGTCGCCCCCTCAAGTCAACTAATCAAGGCGTCCACTCAGCCCCTCAAGGGTCTGGTTGTACTCATGGTTCTTTATTTGCAAAACAAACTGCCGCCAAGTTGAATCCATAGTCAGGCCGAAGATTGAAATAAAGGAATCTTCAAAGCGTTGATTATTCTCAAGTAGCATTAAAAATTCGCGAAACTTGGATTCATCAACACGTTTCAGATAAGCGACATACATAAAGCTCTGCCGATAAAACATGTGCGGTTTTAAGCCATATGCGCTCCACCGTTTTGGGAAAAAGAAGCTGCCTGATGTGTCAGGAGCAAAATGCTTTCCTTCCAGAATTGCCTTTATAGCCTCTGCTTCGCCGACCTCTTCCATGGCAGCGCCGCCAGACACATATTCAGCCAATCCCTCCTGAAACCATGCAGGCAAGTTTGCCCCGTAATTATATGCGCCGAGATACTGTTGAAGATGGAAATGGGATAACTCGTGGGTAAGCACAGCCCGTCTGATATTGATGGGCAGTGCCCTGAGTCGTTCCGCTGAAAGAAATACATGTTTAATTGTAGTGACTCCCTTTATTGCAGGTGACACCCCGGTAAACGTGTTAAAACTTTCTTTTGTGGCGCAAATATACACCTCTACTTGTTTTGCAAAAGGTCTGTACTGTTCTTTTTCAACTTTAGCTACAGAATCGGGCAGATATTCGGCAATTTCCCTGCTCAGGTCTTCTGCGCCAGACTCATAGAGAATACGCTTATCGGAATCGAGAACCAAGAAATGCGATGTTGATTGAAGGTTCGCAATAGCTTGACGGGAAAGGCTGCAACCGCACAGTCCTAAAACGATGAGTAACAATGCGATCACACTTAATGTTTTCAGTACCATCTTGTTTATCCCTCAAGGTCTCGGGGGGACGTCTTT
>CAIYDQ010000314.1 GCA_903925075.1 uncultured Geobacter sp. | reverse complement strand
GTGCAATCCGTCTAATCCGTGCGCGATGCCTTTGAATTGGGTTTCCCCAAATATAAGTTGCTAAAAAGAGCACCTGTATATAGGATGATAGAGATATACATGAAAACGGAGTGACTAATAAATGCTCGAAATTGGCAAGTATAACCGGCTGGAAGTAAAAAAACTCAGCGCTATCGGCGTCTACCTGGTCTCGGAACTCGGCGAGATCCTTATGCCAACCAAGTACGTCCCGGAGGGGTTGAAGCCCGGCGAGCACGTCAAGGTGTTCATTTATCTCGACTCGGAAGACCGACTCCTCGCCACGACGCTCACTCCCAAAGCTCAGGTCGGGGACTTCGCGCTGCTGGAGGTGAAGGACACCGGCAGCGTCGGCGCCTTTCTCGACTGGGGCTTGGAAAAGGACTTGTTGGTCCCCTTCAGCGAACAGCCACGCCCCATGCAAAAGGGGGAAAAATATCTGGTCCGGGTCTATCTGGACCGCTCCGAAAGGATCGCCGCATCGGCCAAGATAGGCAAATTTCTGGAGACTCGGAACATCAATCTGAAGGTGGGAGAAGAGGTGCAGCTGACTTTCTACGAGTTCGGCGATCTCGGCGCCAAAGTGATCATCAACGGCCGTTACGGCGGGTTGTTGTTCAAGAACGAGCTGTTCGGCAAGTTCGAGATCGGCGCCACCACCAAGGGCTTCATCAGCAAGATCCGCCCCGACGGCAAGATCGACGTCTCCCTGAGAAAGGGGGGCACTCAGGATCTGGTCGGCGGCAAAGAGAGCTTTCTGCGGGTGCTGAGCGAGAGGGGCGGCTTCCTCCCGGTCGGAGACAAGACGCCGCCCGAGCTGATTTCGGAGATGTTCAGGATGAGCAAAAAGAGTTTCAAAACGGTGATCGGCAACCTGTACAAAGACGGGATCATCGAGATCACACAGGAAGGCATAAAACTTCGCTGACCCCCCTTCTCTTCGTCGCCCCCCTACCCTCTTTTCAGGTTTAAGTTGAGCTTAAGGTCAGGAAACGCCCTGAACCTTAAGCTCAAGCTTGACCTACCCTACCTGCGGTTGCCCAAGATCCTGAGCAACATGAGGAACATGTTGATGAAGTCGAGGTAGAGCGTCAGCGCGCCGAGGATGGCGCCTTTGGTGCCTGCGTTTCCCTGGTTCTTGATTTTCTGGGTGTCGTAGGCGGTAAGCCCGGTGAAGACGATTACGCCGCAAAAGCTCATCACCCAGTAGATCATGGAACTCTGCAGGAAGATGTTGACCACCGAGGCGATGATCACGCCGACCAAACCCATGAACAAAAAGCTTCCCCAGGAGGTCAGATCGCTCTTGGTCGCATAGCCGTAAAGGCTCATGGCGCCGAACATGCCGGCTGTGACTACGAAGGTCGAGGCTACCGACGACGAGGTGTAGGCAACGAAGATGGTTGACATGGTGAGGCCGTTCAGGGCGGCGTAGGCCAGGAACAGCATGCTTGCGGTCGAGGCGCTGATCCTGTTGATGGCGCTGCTTATGCCGATAACCAGACCGAATTCGCCGAGTATCAGGGCGTAGAAAAGTATCCGGTTGCCAAGGATCGCTTGCAGCAGCGCCGGCGATGAAACTGTCACTAAGGATACGAACGCTGTCAGGGCCAGCCCGCCTCCCATCCAGCCATAGACTCCCCTCATCACGCCGCTTTGTGCCACTGAGATAGTTCGATAATTGGTGGTGTTGTACTTTTCCATATGCTACTCCTTTGATCGTTGTAATAAGTTTGGTGGTCCGAACTATTCTACTATGAAAATGATATACTCTACACCAACTTTCGGCTGTTTGTCACCAGTTTCCCTGATAGTTTCCCGATGGATTTGCTGTCATCGTCTCTCAACCGCGAACAGGAGGAAGATTATGTTACGAAAGCTAACGATTTTTGTCTGCCTGATCTCGTTTTGTCCCGCTGCCGCAGGCGCGCAGGAACTGGCGCTCGTCGTGAACGCGCCGCCGGCGCTGGAACAAACGGCGCAGCGCGAACCGGTGCGCGAACTGAATCTGATGCCTCAGTTGGAGAGGAAAGCCGCGACGGTCGTGGCGGCCAACGAGCCGCAAGTCAGCCCGATGCCTGAGATGCAGCAGCCCAGACGCACCCACACCGGTCTGACCTTCAAGGAGTTCTGCGAGATTCATTTC
>CAIYDQ010000313.1 GCA_903925075.1 uncultured Geobacter sp. | reverse complement strand
GACCACTGGTTACTGTTGGAGAGGGTTATAGGGTTATCATTGTTGTTGTTTGATCTAATGATCGGTAATAACTGAGATACTTGTCAATCGGCATTGAAATTTGACCCACCATCGGCGTCCAAAGTTGACCCACCTCAGTCAGTGTTTTTCAGTTATTGATTCTTGATCTAATTCTCCAACTTTCGTTGCCTGTTTCAATTATTTCGCAGTGATGTGTAACCCTGTCCAGAAGGGCAGTGGTCATTTTGCCGTCGCCGAACACCTGCGGCCATTCCCCAAAGGTCAGGTTAGTCGTGATGATCAGCGATGTTCGCTCGTAGAGCTTCGAGATAAGGTGGAACAGGAGTTGTCCGCCACTCTTGGAGAACGGTAAGTAGCCCAGTTCATCGAGCACGACCAGATCATGTCTGCCCAAGTGTTCCACCAATCGTCCGCTCCGGTTATTGAGCTTCTCCTGTTCCAGTTGGTTCACCAGGTCGAGCACGTTGTAAAACCTGGCTTTCCTGCCATTTCTGATGCTTTGTCTGGCGATGGCAATAGCTAGATGCGTTTTGCCGGTACCGGTGCCGCCAACCATAATGACGTTGGTGTGATCAGCGAGAAAGTTGCCCCCATAGAGGGTGCGTACCTGCATCTCGCTGACCGGCGTAGCCGTGAAGTCAAATCGGTCCAAGTCCTTGTCTGCCGGGAACTTCGCCAAACCCATTCGATAGCGGATGCTTCTGACCTGCCGCTCTGCTACTTCCGCCTCCAGCAGATCACAGAGAATCTTATCGGGTGTCGATCGGCTTTTGATGCCTGAGGCCAGAATCTCGTCAAAAGAAGCCTTCATCCCATACAGTCCAAGGCTGCCGATTGCTTCCATCATTCGCTCACGCAGTACCATAAGAATCTCCTGAGAGCAGTCGGTCATAGCGGCAACAATCCACCACTGGAATTATCCTAAGCCGTGGCAGTTGTGATGATAGCTGTAACGGTTCCGGCGACGGTTCCATGTCGTGTGCCCGGGACAAAATATTGAGGATGACGTCACTGCTGACAGTTTTGTCATCTATAACTTGGGCGCAGGCAGCGGCCACCGACTCCAAACCATAGCGGCTTACCACAGACAGGATACTGACGAACTGGCGGTCGCCACCAGTGCGATCTTCCAGTATTCTCCTGACTTTGACCATTGCTTCCGGCAGAGCCCATTGCTTGAAAGGGGCGCCGTCTCGCAAGGCCCCCGGTTTCTTTTCCAGAACGGCCAGATAATGCCATGGATCGTAGATGACCTTATCACGACCGAGATGACGACGGTGGCTGCCAACCACAGTGCCGTCCATCACCATGACGATCCGGTCTGCATATGCCCGTACCGACACCGTCTTGCCGACCGCCATGGCATCTACGCTGTAGCGGTTGCGATCAAAGCTGATCAACAGTTGCGGTGACACACGGCTGACGTTTTCATGGTAGCCGTCGAACGGTGAGGCCGGAAGGGCCAGCAGTTTGTCCTTCTCCTCGGCAAAGACCTGGGCGACGGTTTGGTCCTTGCGCTCGGGATGTTTTGCGGTGGCAGCATGATTACGGCATTCCTGCGCCAACCATTCATTGAGTTCTTCCAGGGAGGCAAAACGACGGCACTTGGCAAAGAAGCGCTTTCTGACCACACCGACCTGATTCTCCACCTGGCCTTTCTCCCAACCGGCAGCGGGTGTACAGGCCACCAGATCAAACAGATAGTGGGAGGCCAGATTCTGGAACCGGCGGTTGTATACCCTATCCTTGCCCAGTAGCACCTTGTTGACCACCGTTTTCAGGTTGTCGTAAATACCCCGGCAGCAGACACCGCCAAAAAACTCGAAGGCACGAATATGGGCATCAAGCACCATCTCCAAGGTCTCACGAGTATAGGCAATACAGAATGGCTTGCGGCTGTGACAAAGGCGGAACTGGGCGACTTTAACCACCATCTGAACCCCACCCAATTCTACCTGCTCATAACTCCAGTCGAACTGGAAAGCGTCACCGGGGGCATATTCAAGAGGGACGTAGGCTTTGACTGAAGCCGTACCGAGCGCTCTTTTCCTGATACCCACATAACGACGGACGGCATCGTAGCCACCTTCATATCCTTCTCGCTGCAGTTGCTCAAACAAGAGCTGAGCACTCCGGCGGTGACGGATCGGTTTATCGCTATCCTCCTGCAAAAGTCCAGACAAGCGTTCGATAAAGGTGCCAAGCTTGGGATGAGGTTGGGCGGTACGTTCGTACTTCTGGTCGGTTATACCACTCCGGATGATATTTCTGACGGTATTGCGGGAAAGGTTCAAGTCGCGGCTTATCTCACGAATTCCTTTC
>CAIYDQ010000312.1 GCA_903925075.1 uncultured Geobacter sp. | reverse complement strand
CCAGCACGCCGTCCACGTTCTGCCTGGTCAGCTCCAGGTTCCGGGAGAGCACGTTGAAATGCTTCATCGACTGCTTGATGTCCCCCTCGGGATCGTTCAGGTAGCGGATGATGTCGCTCACGTCGCTTAACACCGGCTTCACCTTGTCGGCTATTTCCTCGGCCAACTCGTCCAGCGCCTTGGTCTTCAGGTAGGCGAGGCGATCCTTGTCGTTCAAAACCGGCAGGGACGGGGTGCCGACGGAAACCTCGATGATCGAGTCCCCCACCAGCCCTTCCTTGACCAGCTTGGCGCTGGAATCCTTGCGGATCCACTTCTGGTATTTCTTGTCGATCTGCAGCACGATGTCGACCTTGGCCGTCTCGTTGAGCGAGATGGAGGTGATGCGGCCGATCCGGAAACCGGAGAGCTTCACCGACATGCCGCGGGTAAAACCGGTCCCCTTGTCGACGGTGAACAGCAGCTCGTACTTCTTGGAAAACAGGTCGTTTTCCAGGCCGATGAACAGGACCACGCCGGCGATCACCGCCAGGGCGACCACGGCGAAGGCGGCGATCTTCTTTTTCAGATGCCTGAAGCGGGTGTCTTCGTTGTTAATCATGAGCGGTGAAACTCCCTTTGACCGGGGTGCGGCGGTCCAGAGGCAAATCCTTGACGGTTTCCTGGTTGGGGGTCATGAACAGCGAACTCCTTTGGCCGCTTTGCCGATGGAACTCCACGGCGGCGGCGATCATGGCGGCCTGCTCGCCCTGGCTCAAGCCGTCGAGCGTCGCGTTGTAGACGATAAGCTCCGGCTCGATCAGCATGGCGCGCGCCAGCCCCACCTGCCTTCTCTGGTAGAGCGACAGGCTCCAGGGAAGCTCCGTCAGCGAGCCGGCGTACCCCACCCGGGCCAGGGCCGCCATCCCCCTTTGCTCTATCTCCGCCTGGCTGTAGCCGAAATGGTACTCCAGCGGCAGCACCAGGTTTTCCCAGACCTTCAGGTTGGAGATAAGGCCGCCGGTCGGAAACAGCACCGCGACCCGCCTTCTGAGGGCGATCAGCGTCTTCTCCGAGGCGCCGGCAAGCTCCTGCCCCAGCACGCAGACGCTGCCGGCGTCGGGGGCGGACAGCCCCAGCAGCAGCCGTACCTTCAGGTCGTTCTCCTCCTGCCGGGAGCTGACCACCGCGGCCAGCGAGCCGTCGGGGAGCGCGTAGCTGAAATCCTTCAGCAAATCGCCGGCCGTCACCTGCTCGAATGTAAGCGCCTCTGGCATGGACCCGAACCTCTACAGAAGGAAAAAGAGCGAAAAGACGCCGTCGACCACGAACAGCAGAAAAAGGCTCTGCATGACGGCGCGGGTGGCGGCCTGCGGGATCTGGGTGACGCTCTTGCCCACGCTCAACCCCTGCAGGCAGCAGATGGCGGCGACGAACAGCCCGAAGAGCAGGCTCTTCAAAAGCGAGGCGCCCAGCACCGAGAGGGTGAGCACGGAAAACACACCGTGCGAATACTCCTCCCACGGCACATGCCAGCCGAGCGAGGCCACCAGGAACCCGCCCAAGACGGCGGCGATCTCGAAATAGACGGTGAGCACCACCACGGCGGTGGCGACGCCGAAGATCCTCGGCATGATCAAATAGTTGGCGGCCGGAATGCCCAGCGACTCCAGGTAATCGATCTCGCCGCCGATCTTCATCTGGCTCAGTTCGGCGGCGATGGCCGTGCCGCTGCGCGCCACCACCAGGATGGCGGTCAGAAGCGGGCCGAGTTCCCGGACCACGATCCAGACGATCACCTTGCCGGTCAGGGCTTCGCTCCCCGAACCGGCGATGCTCACGATCTGGGTGATGACCACGGTGCCGATCAAAAGGGCCGTGATCAGGATGATCTTGAACGCTTCCAGGCCGGTGAAATAAACCTGGCGCAGGTAGACGTTGAACGCCGGGCGGGCGCCGTGCCGGAAGGCGGCCAAACAGTTGCCGAAGGCGGCGGCCAGCATATCCACCAGGTCGTACAGGTAGACGATGGCCGCGACCATTTTTTCCAGCCACGCGGTCAGCATGCCTCGTTACAGCTCATAGACCTCACCTTCGCGCAAAAGCTCGATCTGCGGCAGTTGCAAGTCGTCAAGCTCCGCTTTAATGGCGGCCGAGTACTGCGGTTTCAGGTGGGTGATCAGGATGCGGGGAGGAAGCCGTTCCAGTTTGGCGAGTTCTTTTTTCAGCAGCGTCGGCGTGAGATGCCCGGTCAACAGGGCCAACTCCTCCATTTCGCTGGGGAAGGAGACCTCGACGATCAAGGCGGACAGCTCTCCCGCCAGCTCCCAAAGCCGCGTCGTGGGGCCGGTATCGCCGGTGTAGAGCAGCGTGCGCCCCCCCCTGCTCACCCGGTAGCCGACCGCCGGCACCGTATGGTTCACCAGGCAGGCGGTGACCGCGAATTCCCCCACCGTGAACTCCTGCTCCGGGACGATCTCGCTATAGGAGATGACGGGAGCGGCGGCGGAAGGGATCTTGGTGAAATCGGGCCAGATCAGCCCGTTCATCAGATGGTCGCTCAAGGCGGCGATCACTTGGGCGATGCTGAACACCCGCACGTTCTTGGCCTGCCCGGTGACCACGATGTTGTCCGCCAGGGTCGGGATGCCCCGGATATGGTCGAGATGGGGGTGGGTGATCAGGATGTCGGTCAGCCGCCACTGCTCGTCCTCGTTGAGCACGGAACCGATGGTCCCCGCGTCCAAAAGGAGCGTATCGTCCAGCAGGAAGGCCGAGGGGTTGTGTCCGGGAAGTTCGGCGCCGGAACAACCAAGTACGCGCAGTTTCACTATTCTTCCTCCCTGTCGGCTCTGCCGGCCGTCACAGTTTCTAACACATCGCGGCCGGATATGCCCAGCATTATTTCGACTTGGCCACGTAGACGCCGTCCCAGCCGGCGCCGGGAGGGGCGGCGACGAATTGCCGGCAGCGTTCCAGGTAAAGCCGCGAAACCGGATCGCCGCTCTCCGCGGCTATTTCGTCGAAAAGCGGCAGGGCCAGGGAAAACTCCTGTTCGCGGTAGTGCGCGAGGGCCTGCACGAAGCGAGGCTCGAAAGCGGGGCGCTCGCTCAGCAATTCGTAGACCGCGACCGGCTCGTTCTTTCCCTTGACCCGCACCAGATCCACCTCTCGGAACAGGAAGCCGTCGGCCTGAGACCTGGTCGATTCGCTCACCAGCACGTGAGTGCCGTAGTACTTATTCAACCCCTCCAGCCGCGAGGAGAGGTTGACGTTGTCGCCGATGGCGGTGTAGTCGAAGCGCATGTCGGCTCCCATGTTGCCGACGACCGCCTCGCCCGTGTTGATGCCGATGCCGATCTCCAGGCGCGGCACGCCTCGCTTGGAGAACTCCTCGTTCAATTCGCCCAACCGCTCCAGCATCTTCAGGGCGCTGCGGCAGGCGTGGCCGGCGTGGCCGGCGACGGTGAGCGGGGCGTTGTAGATGGCCATGACGGCGTCGCCGATGAACTTGTCCAGGGTTCCCCGCTCCTCCATGACGATCCTGGTCATGGGGGCCAGGTACTCGTTCAAGAGCCGCACCAACTCTTCCGGCGACAGCGACTCGGAGAGCGTGGTGAAGCCGCGGATGTCGGAGAAGAGGATGCTCACCTCGCGCTTCTCCCCCCCGAGCTTCAAGCGATCCGGGTTCTTGACGATCTCCTCCACCAGTTCGGCCGAGACGTAGCTGGAAAAGGCCTTCTTCAGGTACCTCCCCCGTTTTTCGATCACCAGGTTGCGGTAGGCCTCGGCGCCGGCATAGGTCAGCACCACCGACACCACCGGGAAGACCATGCTCAGGTCCAGGTTCGAGAAGCTGAAAAAGAGATAGTTGGCCAGGAAATAGCCGCCGACGCTAAGCGTGAAGTAGCCGAGACCGACCACGGTGCGGGGGGTGGTGTTGAGCAGCAGGGCGAGCAGGATCGGCAACAGGAACATGCAGGCCAACTCCAGCCCGAGCGTCCTGCTGTCCCGCAGCAAAAAACGATGGTCGAGGGCGTTGGCGGCGACCGTGGCATGGATCTCCACCCCGGGAAGCGCCGCGTCGAAGGGCATGGCGCGCATGTCGTAGATGCCGATCTCTGTTGCGCCCACGAAGATCAGCTTGTCCTTGAGCGCATCCTTGGGGAGTCTGCCTTTGAGCACGTCGGCGGCGGAGATGGTGGTGAAGGTGCCGGTGGGGCCGTAGTAGTTCAGGGACAGCCGTCCCTGTTCGTTGACCGGGAGCGCCTGCGGGCCGAGCGCCACCGAGCGCACCCCGAAGCTCGCCACGTCCACCATGATCTCGCGCCCCTGGAAGCGGCTGAGCGCCTTCAGGGCCAGGGAGGCGTAGATGTCGCCGTCGTACAAAAGCAAAAGCGGCGCCTTGCGGAACAGCCCGTCGTCGTCGGGAATCTGATTGAAAAAACCGAAGTCGCGGGCGCCGGCCCCGACCGCGGCGATGTTGGCGTCCAGATTGGAGAACTGGGTGAGCGGCACCGAGGAGACCCCCTCCTCAAGCCGCAGGAACTTCACCTTGGCGGCCGCGGTCTGGGCTATGGCCAGCGGGTCGCTTTGCTGCGGGTCGTTGCGGAAAAAGTACCCCATGACCAGGTTGGGCGAGGCAGCCACCGCCTGCGCCAGCGCCCGGTCCTGGGGCTCTCCCTGGGGCTCGGAAAAGACCATATCGAGGGCCACGGTCTTGGCCCCGTAGTCGGAGAGGTTCTTGATCAGCCGGGCGGTGACCTCCCGGGACCAGGGCCAGCGGCCGATCTCCTTGACGCTGCGGTTGTCGATGGCCACCACGGCCACCTGCGGCCCCGGCTTCACCGGGCCTCTCAGCCTGAAGCGGGCGTCCTTGAGCCTCAAATCCACCTGTTCCACGAAGGCGAACTGTCCGCGGTAGAGCAAAAAGGCGATCGCCGAGGCGACCAGGGCAATGGCTAGGAAGATGAATCCCCTTTTCATGGCCTATCCAGCACCTTCAGCAGCGTCTCCACGCTCCCTTTGTACCTGCCGTGGGGATATTCCTTCAGGTATTGCAGGAAGCGCGCCTTGGCGAGATCCTTGCTCCCCATCTCGTAGAGGGTCTGTCCGACGTTGTAGAGGGCGATCTCCTTCTTGGGGGTCGCCTGGTACTCTTCCAGCACCAGCAGGTATTCGGCCAGCGCCGCCTCCGGGTGGTTCAGAAACCTGGCGTAGACGCCGCCCCGCTCCAGGCGCGCATCGGCGCGGATGTCCGCCAGGGTGGTCAAGTCGAGGGCGATCTGGAACACCTGCAGCGCCTCCTCGTGCCGGCCGGAGTCGGCCAGGTAGTGGCCGTGGTTGATGTCCCAGCGGGCGATGATGTTGGGGATGTCGTCCGAATCGGCCCACTCGGCGGGAGGTGCCGCGCCGGTCAGCGCCTCGAATTCCGCCTTGGCCTTGGCCAGCGGCGTTCCCGGAGCCACCTGCACCGCGGCCACCGGGCGGTATCCCCTGGTGTTTTGGGTCATGGCATCGGGTGGGAGCTTTTCCCCCTCTCCGGAGGCGCCGGTGACGCTGACCGTTCCCTCGTTGCCGAAGAAGACGTTTGCCGGTCCGCGGGTCAGCATCAGGAATTCCGTCCCCTTGACCCCGGCGACGGCGGTGCCGCTTTTCACCTTGATGTCGGTCTGCTGTCCGGCGAGCTTCATCACCGTGGCCCGCAGTTTCCCCTGGGTAAGGGCGAAGGAGCCGGTCTTGCTGCTCTTGGTGACCAGGTAGTTCTGGATCTCCAGTTCCGAATTGTTGGCGATGGTGAAGCGGCTGTTGTCGGCCAGGGTCAGCTCCAGCCAACCGTCCTTGCCGGTCTTCAGCCAGTTCCCCTCCTGCACCGCCTGCCCGGCGGCCAGCGCCTTATAGGGAGCCTGAGAGGCGGTCCTGATGGAGACCTCCCCCCGGGCTTTGGTCACCGTGCCGGCGGTGGCGGCGAAGGCGGCCCCGGGAATGACCAGGCATAACAAAAAGACCATCAAAAATCTGCGCATAGGATTCCCCCTGAAGTTAAAAGCATTTGAACCGCGAAGACGCAAAGAACGCGAAGAAAACAGATTTGGATTTTCACCCTTTTTAAGCATTTGAATTTCTTCGCGTTCTCCGCGTCTTCGCGGCGAATAAGATTTCATTTTTTCAACGCCAGCGGAAAATCCGGTATGGTCCGGGGCTTGGCGGTGGTCGGCGTCTGCTTGCCGTCGGTCAGCTCCTGCACCCGCTCGGAAAGCCACAGGTCCAGGCTGGCGACGGTGATCCGCCCCTTGCCGGTGTAGTCGGCCTTGCCGGAAACCCCCTCGACCAGCGCCTTGGTGAAGGCGCCGTTTTGCCAGGAATCGTCTTCCAGGGAGGACTGCCGGCCGGTGGACGAGGCGAACACTACCACGCCGTTCTCGGCGCTGGCAAGCTCGTTGACCACGGCGCTGACGTCGCTGGCGCCCTTGCCGCCCCCCTTGGCCGCGCCCATGACGTCGCCTGCGTGGCAGGTGTCCACGAACAGCACCGCCTTGCCGGGGAGCGACATCAGGGTGTTCCTGATCTCGGAAAAGATCACCGCGCTGCCGGCCAATTTCTTGCTGTCGCCGTTTACCGGCAAAAAGTAATAGGTGCCGTTGGACTCGGTGACGCCGTGACCGGAGAGAAAGACCAGCGCCGTGTCGCGCTCGCCGGCTAAGCGCCGCAGCCAGGCGAGGCCTTCCAGCACCGCCTGGCCGGTGGCTTGGTCGTCGGTCAGCACCTTGACCGTCACCTCGCCGTAGAGTCCCCCCTTCTGGCGCTGCATCAGCGCGGCGAAATCCCTGGCGTCCTTGGCCGCGTACTTGAGGATCAGCTCCTTATCGGGATAGGCGCCGACACCGACGGCAAGGATGAAGAGTCGAGGCTGCATGAAGATCTGCTCGCCCTCTCCCGCCCCCGCGTCGCGCGAAACCCTGACGGTCGCCGGCACGCTGGCCGCGTAGCGGTTCTCGGCGATCACCGAGATCTCGCTCTCACCTACGGGGAGTTGCAGCGTCAGCGTGCGGCTGAGGCCGCCGGCTGCCGGTTCCTTCTCCCGGAAAGGGACCGGCCGGCCGTTCACCAACAGCCGCACCCCGGTCACCGGCTGATCGGAGGGGGAGCGAACGCTGAAGGTGACGTCCAGTTCGCTGCCGTCCAGCGAGCTTTGGTCGCTCGGGGCGACGATGGTTACCACCGGCGGCAGCAGCGCGACGATGGAGGTAACCTGGCGCGTTCTCCCCGCCGCGGCGTCGGCAAGCCTCAGCGCCTCCCCCTCGTCCCCCGCCGGCAGCAGCCGATCGATCACGTCCGGCCGATGATAAACGGCGCGGAAACGGGAGACCGGGAAGAAGTCCGCCGGCTGATCGGGACCGTGGTTCAGGTGCCACCCGGCCAGGTCCTCCCCCCCCACCGAGGCGTCGTAGAAACCGGAGGCGGTCCTCAGCACCCAGCGCTTGCGGTCGGCATGCGGGTAGAAGCAGAGGAGTTCCTTGCCGTCGCTCAGGCGCAGCCAACGAATGCCGCCGTCGGCGAAACTGGCCACGGCGACCTTGCCGTTGGCCGCGACGTTCACTCCCCAGGCGATCCCCGGCGCGGCGATCCGCCAGCGCAGACGCCCCTGCCGGTCATAGCAGCGCAGGTACCAGTCGGTCCCCAAAAGGAAGAGGGAGCCGTCGGCCGCCAGCGCCAAGCTGCGCGCCGTCTCGTGCGGCTCCAACGGCAGCGGACTCCCCTCGAGTCGCGGCTGGGCGCCGTTGCGCCAACCGGTGACCCGCAGGCCGGGCGCCTCCAGGAGCGGCGCGGCCAGGCCGGTCTCCCGGGCCTCCATTTTCAGAGAGCGATCGGCGACGGCGAACAGGGCGCGCGCCTGGCCGGCGGGACCGTAGCCAAAACCGACGCTGCCGCCGTCGGCGGAGAGAAGCAGCCTGCCGTCGCGGTAATCGGCGACGCTTTGTCCGCGGGAGGCGAGCAGCGTCCCATCGGGAGCGATCAACCCGATTCGGGGGCCGGCCGCCGCAAAGGCAACGGCCCCGTCAGCCAGCGCGACCAGTCCCATGATGTTGCCGTCGGAGGCGGGGAGGTCGGCATAGCTCCCCTTCCCGCCGTCATCCCAGCGACGCAACTGGTATCTGCCGCCGCTCAAGTAGCTGCCGGCCGCGTAGAGGGCGGAGCCGTCCGGGGACCAGGCCACGGAAAACAGGCTGCCGGCGTCGGCCCCCCCCGGCGGCGCGTAGAGCGGCGCCAGGTCCATCCCCGAGAGCACGGCAACCTTGCGGGAATCGTCGCAGCCGACCGCGATCTTGCCGCCGTCGCTCGAAAAAGCCAGCGAATAGGGACGCTCGCCGTTGGGCGCCCTCTGTTTGGCGAGAAGTTTGAAATCGGCGTCGTAGAGACGGACCAGACCGTCCCAGGAGACGGTGGCGAGCCGGCCGGCGCGGTCGAAGTCGAGCCCGTAGCAATCGCCGTCGTAGTCGCCGTCGATGCCGGCAAGCTGCCAGTCGGAGACCCGGATCAGGAAGACTCCGCGCCCCGCGCCGAGCGCCACGGCGACTCTGTTGCCGTCGCGCGAAAAGGCAAGGGACTTGATGACGTCGGGGAACCCGTCCAGTCGCTTGAGGAGCCTGCCGCTGGCGCGATCGAAAAAGTAGACGGACGAATTGCCGTTCCAGTCCCAGCCGGTCCAGCCGCCGCAGGCGATAGTGGCGCCGTCCGGGGAGATCGCCACGGCGAAAAGCTTGCCCTCGTTATCGGCGCCGATGGGTGGGCGCAGCACCCGCTGCAAGGCAAGGCCGCTGACGGGTGTCGAAACCGCTGCTCCGCCGGCGGCATTCGCGTTCAGCTCAGCGCCGCCGGGGTGCATGTTCGGCTCAGCGCCGCTGCCGGCCGGTTTGCCGCTTGCTGCTTCCCCCCTCCCCGCCTCCCCCCGCCTCAGCACCTCCCACACCCGCACCGTCTTGTCGTCCGAGGCGGTGACCAGCCAGCGACCGGCCGCATCGACGGCGATCCCCTTGATCATCGCCGTGTGCATGCCGGTCTCGATCCGCAGCATGGGGTCGCCGGGCGGACCGGCCGCCGCAGCGATCTGGAGACAAGGCGTCAAAAGCGCCCAGCAAAGGATTGTCAACCAGAAGGTTCTAGCCATTTTCCCCACAGCAGTCGATTGCCACAAAAAAGCACAAAATTCACAAAAATAAACCAGTTATCAATCAAGACTTTCACACCATTCCGATGACTCGGTTGCACAATCTAAGTCCTTGGTCCTTTTTGTGCTTTTTGTGCTTTTTGTGCATTTTTGTGGCGATTTGCTTTGTTTATCGTTCGCGCGCTTCGCGCCCGGCCACCTTGAACACGAAGTCGTAGGTGAGGATGTCTTCCCACTGCCAGCCCCGCGCCGTCGAACGGGTGTCGTCCGAGCCTCCGTAGGATTTGCCCGGCGTGTAGTACCAGTTCAAGATCGCCTCGCCGGAGCGACGCAAAACCACCCAGTACTTTCCAGGTTTGAACGGCTCGGTGTCCGCCGGGATGTTGAAATCAAGCCAGCCGTAGCCGGGGGTACGCCTGACGTTTTCCAGATAAACCGGCTGCGAGCGGACGCCGTTAGTCAGACCCGGTTTGCCGTTCTCATCGGCGACGATATCGAGATAGACGGTGCCGTCGCCGCCAAACTTCTTGGTGGCCAGCGACACCTTCTCAATGCGCAGCGACCGGTCGAGGATAAAGGCCTGGGCATAAACGCTGCTGGAGGTGGCATACTCTGCCGTCTCCTGCTCTAAAGACGCCTCTCCGCGGTCGCCGCTATTGGTGTAAAGACTCAGAGTGGCAGGGAAACGCATGTTGCCGAAAACGATCATGCCGTCTTTGTCTGGCTTCAACGGCGGCGGCTCCACCGATTTTTTCGGCGGCTTTACCGGTAATTTAAGCTTCGCCAGCCTTTGCTCAGCCAGCCGTCGCTCAGCCACCCTTTGCTCAATCAGTCTTTGTTCAGCCAGTTTTTGTTCAGCCAGTTTTTGTTCAGCCAGTTTTTGTTCAGCCAGTTTTTGTTCAGCCAGTTTTTGT
>CAIYDQ010000311.1 GCA_903925075.1 uncultured Geobacter sp. | reverse complement strand
TTTAACCGCCTCGGCTCGGAATTCATGACTGTAGCGCTGCTGTTTCTGTTTCGGCATGTGTCCCCTCCCTCTCGGCAGTGTAGCAAGTGGGAGTGTCCATTGTCACCAGGTTACCTCATTCCGAACACCACTGACAATTATCGACGGCCACGCTCAGCGCATCGTCAAAACCAGGGACTGTGCGACCTCCGATGACATCGCGCAGCGAGTAGGTAAAATTCGCAGCGAGGTGACGCGCATCAACGACCTTATTGAAAATTTGCTGAACTCTTCCCGGTTGAGCGACGGCGGCATTGAAGGCGCGGTCAACCCCAGTCGCATCGACTTGACCTTGCTGGTGCGCGATGTCTGCAATTCCTACCGAGAAGCTGTGCAAGGGTTCCAGATCCTGTCGGATCTGGGCGAGAGTCCCGTGTTTCTCTCCGGTGACCCGGCTCTGCTCCACCTGGCGTTCAGCAATCTCATTTCCAATGGGATCAAATACTCGAAAGGTGTGGATCTAATCACAGTCAACGCAAACGTTGAATCGGGCTTCGTTCAGATCCGCATACAAGATTGGGGAATAGGCATACCCTTAAAAGATCGTCAGCGCCTGTTCGAACGCTTCTATAGAGCCAGCAATGCTGCAGGCATCAAAGGAACCGGGATAGGTCTTCATCTTGCCGGCAAAATATTCGAACTGCATGGCGGCGACATTGTAGTCGAGAGCACGGAGGGGGAGGGATCTCTTTTCACTGTCCGGCTGCCGCAACATAGCTGCCGCCAGAGGGAGGCATGAATTCGCGCTTAACTCAGTCTCCCGTCCAAGCGCCACCATGGGCGGAAACCAGCTGTTTCCCCTTGGCTCCGATTGACCGTCGGCACTCGGATTTCATATCCTCTTGCCAAGCGGCGCTTTTTTCATTATGATTGCCAGCCAGCGTCGGCCCGACAAACTACAGAGCGTTAATCCGCAGCTGTCGTCGAGGAGGTCTTGCATGGGTTTACTGGAAGGGAAAAAGGCGCTCATTTTCGGAGTCGCCAACGAGAAGAGCATCGCCTGGGCGGTTGCCGAGGCCTATCGACGCGAAGGAGCCGAGGTGGCGCTCGCCTACGCAGGCGAAGCGGTGGCCAAGCGCGTGCATCCGCTGGGCGAGAGCATCGGCGCCAGCATGATCCTGCCGTGCGACGTGAGAAGCGACGCCGACCTGGCCCTGCTCTTCGAACAGGTCGGCAGGGCCTGGGGAGGGCTCGACATCCTGGTGCACTCGGTGGCCTTCGCCAACCGGGAGGAGTTGAAAGGGTCGTTCCTGAACACCACCAGGGAAGGGTTCGCCACGGCGCTCGACATCAGCGCCTATTCGCTGATAGCCATGGCCAAGGAAGCGGCCCCGCTGATGCAGGACCGAAAAGCGAGCATCATCGCCATGAGCTACTACGGCGCGCAGAAGGTGTTCCCCAACTACAACGTGATGGGAGTGGCCAAGGCGGCGCTGGAAGCGAGCGTGCGCCAACTGGCGGAGGCCATGGGGCCGCAGGGGGTCAGGGTGAACGCCATATCCGCGGGCCCCTTGAGGACGCTGGCGTCGGCCGCCGTGGGAGGCTTCAGCCAGACCGCCGGCCAGGTCGCCGAAAGGGCGCCGCTGCGGCGCAACATCAACCAACAGGAAGTCGCCAACGCCGCTCTCTACCTGGCGAGCCCGCTTGCCAGCGGGGTCACCGGCGAGATCCACTTCGTAGACAGCGGCTTCAACATCATAGGCCTGTAAAACAACCGGAGGAACCACATCAAACAGCCACACGGCAATCTGACAGGACTGAAACCGAACCAGGTGAAGAGGCTGGAAAGGCTCTACCGCCGCCGGGTCGCCCCGGGCGAAGTGATCTCCATGGAACTGGCCCGGGAGCTGGCCGACATCTCCCTGGAGATCAGGCGCCAGCTGGGCGTGCTGGTGAACCGCATCGGCGAGGTGGCCTACGTGGTGGTGGGGGACGAGCGGGGCCTCCTGATCCCGCCCTTGGAGGAGTACCCGCTGGGCAAGAGGCTTTTGCGCGGGGTGCGCCTCGTGCATACCCATCTGAAGGGCGAGCCGCTTTCCGACGACGACCTGACCGACCTCTCGCTTTTGCGCCTGGACCTGATCGCGGCGCTGCAGCTCACCCAGAATCCCGACCGCTTCTCCATCCAGACCGCCAGCCTGATTGCGCCCGATGCGCACGCCCTCCCCTACCAGGTCGAGCCCACCCTCCCCTTCGCCCGCTTCGAACTCAACTTCAAGACCTTCGTGGAGACCCTCGAGTACACGCTGGAGCGCGGGCTGAAAGAGGGAACGGTGGTCGCGACCGGCCAGGAGCGCGGCATCCTGATCTCGGTGACCAAGAGCCCGCTGGAGGAAGCGGTCGACTCGATGGAGGAGTTGAAGGAGTTGGCGAGGACCGCCGGGGTCGGCGTGCTGGACACGGTGATCCAGCGTCCCAAGGAATTCAACCCGCGCTACCTTTTGGGAGAGGGGAAGATCCGCGAGGTGCTGATCAAGGCGCTGCAGTTCGGGGCGACCATGCTGGTTTTCGACCAGGAGCTTTCCCCGACGCAGGTGCGCTCCATCTCGGAACTGACCGAGCTGAAGGTGATCGACCGCAGCCAGTTGATCCTGGACATCTTCGCCCGGCGCGCCACCACCCAGGACGGCAAGGTGCAGGTGGAACTGGCCCAATTGAAGTACCTGCTCCCCAGGCTCTCGGGGCGCGGCGTGCAGATGTCGCGCCTGATGGGAGGCATCGGCGGGCGGGGACCGGGCGAGACCAAGCTGGAGGTGGACCGCAGGCGCGTCAGGGACCGGATCGTTCACCTGGAGCGGGAGTTGAAGGAGCTTTCCAACGGCCGCTACCAGCGGCGCCAGAAGCGGGTCAAGGCCGGCATTCCCATCATCTCCATCGTCGGCTACACCAACGCCGGCAAATCGACCCTGTTGAACACGCTCACCAAGAGCGAAGTCTTCACCGAGAACCTGCTCTTCGCCACCCTCGACACCTCCTCCCGGCGGTTGCGCTTCCCGATGGACCGCGAAGTGATCATCACCGACACGGTCGGCTTCATCCGCAGCCTTCCCAAGTCGCTGATGGGGGCCTTCAAGGCGACGCTGGAGGAATTGAAGGACGCCGACCTGCTGGTTCACCTGGTGGACTGCTCCAACCTGCGCTTCGAGGAACAGATCAGGGAAGTGGACGCCATCCTCGCCGAATTGGAGCTCGCCGACAAGCCGCGGCTTTTGGTGTTCAACAAGGCCGACCTGTTGCCGGCGATGAAGAAGAGCGACCCGCTGGCTTTCATGAAGGTGCGGCAGTTGACCCGGAAGTTTTCCGCCATAACCATCAGCGCCTCCAACCGCAAGAGTCTGGAGCCGCTCATGATGGAGCTGCAGCAGCGCTTCTGGCACGACGTGGTCGACTACCACCTGATCCAGGAAAGCGACGCCGACCTCGATCTTTAGCCGCAAGGGGTCAAAACCCTTCAGGCTTTTCGCCACAAAAAGGCACAAAAGGCACAAAAAAGATCAAAGGCTTTTTTAGGTTACCTCAAGGTCAAAAGCTTTTTGGTTGCAACCCTTCATGCTTTCGACAGATTTTGACTTGCCTCAACCAAGGTTAAGGCATTGGTTTCGCAGTTCGGACTTTTTTATATTTTCTCAGTGGCAAACGGTTTTGACTGAGATTTTTTTTGTGACTTTTGTGCTTTTTTGTGGCAGAGAACAGGTTTTCTGAGGTTTTTTTGTGACTTTTGTGCTTTTTTGTGGCAAAGAACAGGTTTTCCCCTGAGCGATCCATCCGCAATCATCTACGCGCTCGACCTGCTGGGCACCGTCGCCTTTGCCGCGTCGGGCGCCCTTGCCGGCGTGCGCCGGGGAATGGACCTCTTCGGGGTCGTCGTTCTGGGCATCGTGACCGCGACCGGAGGCGGGGTGATGCGCGACGTGCTGCTGAACGACGCGCCCCCCTTCTGCTTCAAGAACGAGATCTACCTCTACCTGGCGCTTGCCGCCTCCGTCGTCGTCTTCCTCACCCCGCGCCGATTCGAGCGCATGCGCAGCGCCATGCTGCTCCTGGACGCCCTGGGGCTCGGGACCTTCCTGGTGATCGGCACCTCCAAGGCGCTCGCCTTCCATCTCGGTTTCATGGGCTCCGTCATCATGGGGGTGATGACCGCCACCTGCGGCGGACTGGTTCGCGACCTGCTGAGCAACGAGATCCCGCTCATCCTGCAGCGCGAGATTTACGCCTCCGCCTGCGTCGTCGGCGGCGCCCTCTTCTATTTCCTGCACCATGCGTCAGTCCCCAGCTCCGTCAACCTGACGGTCTCCGCCCTCACCGTCATCGCCATCAGGTGCGCCGCCATCATGAAAGGCTGGCAACTCCCCCGCCACTAAACATCTGCCTCTATCCGTTACATCCATCAAATCCGCGGGCGAAGTTTTGATCAAGGCTTCCGGCTTTTCCGAAAGGGGGTGAACTGACAAAACTTTTTCTCTGGCAGCCGACTCCCGCTTTCCATCCGTGTAGCCTCTCTTGCAGAACAATAAAAATTTTAAAAGAATAAATTAATAATTCTCTCTCGTAAATATGGCGATAATCGCTGCTTCCGATCCACAAGCATCTGTCGCGGCCTTACCTCCAAAAAAGAGCAAACAGAATCTTTTGCCGGGATCTTATCACTACAAGTGACTGCTTTAAAAGATGATGTTGGCAGAAGCGAGTCACTGCACAGAGCTACGCATTTCACCTGGCGCTTATTTTTGTTAGAACAATTGATGTTATGAACAGGCAATGCTATAAAGCGGAGGCACTCAGCTTGGTCCCATTTGCCATTGTCCTCTGAGCATTGGCTAAGTTACTGCAAATTAGCTGTCAAGCATCAACCCAACCGATCGAACCTCTGCAAGCCGCTAAGTCCGCTCCGCTCGCGACTTGTAGCGCCGAAGCCGATGACCGGAGAGGTCAGCGTATGAGCGAGCATGACCCTTACCAGAAACTGCGACCGAGCGGCGGCTACCGCTCCTTACGTTCTTTCCGTACGACGACCGTCGTCTACGATGCCACGGTCTCATTCTGCGAGCGCTTCGTCGATAAACGGTCACGCATGGTCGACCAAATGGTGCAGGCGGCGCGCAGCGGCAGGCAGAATATCGCCGAAGGGAGCCGGGCCTCGGCGACCTCCAGCCAAACGGAACTGCGTCTGGTAAATGTCGCCCGCGCCAGCCTGGATGAACTGCTGCTCGATTACAAGGACTTCCTGCGGCAACGAGGGAAGCGCCAGTGGCTGAAAGACGACGCCGAGGCACGGGCGGTGCGAGAGGTGGCAAAGAAGCTGGGGGGATATGCCGATGGCGCCGATGTCTCGGATGCCGAGGCCTACGCTGGATGGCTGAACCAGAACGACCCCGCGGTCGTCGCTAATGCGGTCATCTGCCTGATTCACCAGGCCAATTACCTGCTTGACCAGCAAATTACCGGCCTGGAGCGCAGCTTTGTCAGCGACGGCGGGTACAGCGAAACCCTGGCTGCCGCGCGCCTGCAGGCAAGAAAACAATCTTATCCGACCGATCGGTCGGATCGGTCGGATCGGTCGGACCGGTCCGATAAGACCCATCGGACGAACCCGGCATTGCCACCCTGCCGGCTCTGCGGAAAGCCGCTGGTGCTGCGCACGGCAAAGCAGGGGAAAAATGCCGGCACACAGTTTCTAGGGTGTTCCGGTTACCCGGAATGCAAAGGCACCTGCAAAATCGACTAGGCAAAGTAATCGTCGCGGCAATCGCAGCAACGGCAATGGCACCCAAGGCCACAGAGGCAAAGAGAAACAACAACGAGCGGACATGCATTGTCAAGGGGGATGAACCATGAGCGAACTGATTATCGCCGGTTTCAAAGGGGAACTTTCCGCGGACGAAGTGCTGCTGGATCTGGAAAAATTGCAGCAGATCCACAAGATCAATCTCGACGACGCAGTGGTGGTGGTCAGAAAAGGCGACGGCCCGATCAAAATCAAACATAGCAACTTGCTGGTGGCCAGCGACGCGGCCATAGGGAGCGCGGTCGGCATGGTGCTCGGCCCGGTTGGACTGCTGGTCGGTGGGGTGATCGGCGCCGCAGTCGGAGAGACTGTCAAGCTCTTATCGCATATCGGCATCAGCGACGACTTTGTCAAGGAGGTTGCCGGGGTAATGGAGCCGGGCAGTTCGGCCATCTTTTTCCGGGCGCACAAATCCGTATCCGAAGACATCGTCAACGAGTTGAAGAAATTCGATGGCAAGCTGTTGCGCTCTTCCTTGTCGGTCAAGAGCGAGCAGGAGTTGATAAAGGCTCTCGAAGGGGTCGTGCAGGTCGTGCACCCCCAATAACGGCGCGCCGTCTCCTGACGGCGGATGGCGCCCCGGAGCGCGGCTTGGAAGTACGCGGGCTTTCAGATGCATCACTGACGACTTGAGACATGTCTTCTGCGAACCTCTCTGTCCACGGCCTAACGCTTTTTTGCATGTGGGGCACCTGAGGGGTTTGCTTTTTCCTTGCCAAACGTTAGTCGGAGGGTTTCCATCATGTTCGAATCCGCGGAACTTGGACACAAGATCAGCAAGGAGAGCTGGAATAAAGAGGTCCCCGTCCTGCGCGAGGCTCTGCTGGACGCTCAGGTCGACCTGCAGCGAGCAGCCAAGGGATTCCCGGTCATCATTCTGGTGGCCGGCGTAGACTGCGCCGGCAAGGGGGAGACGGTCAACATCCTCAATGAATGGATGGATCCGCGCCACATCGAGACCCACGCCCTGCGCGACCTGACCGACGAGGAACTTGAGCGGCCCCAGATGTGGCGCTACTGGCGGGTCCTGCCGCCGCAGGGTAAGATCGGCATCTTCATCGGCACCTGGTATTCCAGCCCCTTGGTCGACAACGTCTACGGCGCCATCAAAAATGCCGAACTGGACCAGCGCCTGCAACGGATCAGCCGCTTCGAGAAGATGCTCTGCGACGAGGGGGCGTTGATTCTGAAGTTCTGGCTGCATCTCTCCCGGGAGGAACAAAAAAAGCGGCTCAAGCTCCTGGAAAAGGCCCCCAAGACTCGCTGGCGGGTGACCGAGACCGATTGGCAACACTACAAGCTTTACGACAAGTTCCGCAAGGTTTCGGAGCGGATGCTTCGCTCCACCAGCACGCCCGAATCACCCTGGGTTGTCGTGGAGGGAACCGATCCGCGCTACCGCTACTTGACCATCGGCAAGACCCTGCTTGGCGCGCTGCGCCAGCGCCTGAACGCTCCGGAGCAGCCGTGCAAGGTGGACCCGATGCCTCCGCAGGTCCCCGCCATCGACAATCTACTGATCCTCGGCACGCTGGACTTGTCGAAAAAGACCGGGAAAATCGACTACCAAGAGCAGTTGGAAAAGTACCAGGGCAAACTAAACCTGCTGACCCGCCACGAAGACTTCAAAAAGCTCTCGGTAGTGGTGGTCTTCGAGGGAAACGACGCGGCAGGCAAGGGAGGCAGCATCCGCCGCATCACCCAGGCCCTGGATGCGCGCCAATACCGGGTCATCCCGATTGCCGCACCTACCCAGGAAGAGCAGGTCCAGCCCTATCTCTGGCGTTTTTGGCGCCATATCCCCCGAAAGTCCCGTTTCGCCATCTTCGACCGATCATGGTACGGACGAGTGCTGGTGGAACGGGTGGAGGGTTTTTGCGCCCGCGCCGACTGGATGCGCTCGTATGGCGAGATCAACGACTTCGAGGAACAGATGGTCCGCAACCGGACGGTGGTGGTCAAGTTCTGGCTCTCCATCAGCCAGGAGGAACAGCTGAAACGCTTTCAGGATCGGGAGAAGATCGGTTTCAAGCGCTTCAAGATCACCGACGATGACTGGCGCAACCGGGATAAATGGAAGGAATACGAACTGGCGGTTTGCGAGATGATCGATCGGACCAGCACCGAGATCGCGCCCTGGACCTTGGTGGAGGCCAACGACAAGTACTTTGCCCGCATCAAGGTGCTGAAGACGCTTTGCGAGCGGATCGAAGCGGAGCTGTAGAGAAATACCCCCGGTGAAAACGACGGCGGGACCGCGGACGGCATCACTGTGCGTCCCCGGCCCCGCCGCGCTCCCGTCAAATCCCCCTTGCGCGTCCCCTCCGCCTCCCGGAGATCTTTTTGCCGAAACCCGTCGCTAGTCGACTTCCTTTAAAAGCCGCGCGATGTCCAGGGATGCTTCAATGAGTTCTATGTTCGCTCGCAGCTCTGCGGGAGGTTTGAGGGGCACCACTTTTTCGTCGGTCCCTTTCAAGGATCTCAGCTCTTCCTCGAAGAACTCAATTACTTCGTCGTATACGTCCACCCGTTCCTCTATCAGGGAGGTGATCCATTCCGACATATAGCTCGCCACCAGCCAGGGATAGCGTTCGTCCATCCAGGGCTGGATGGTGGAACTGCCGATGGGACTTATGTCGGTGCTGATCACGCAGTACTCCGGGAAATCGAGCAGGCTGAAGGCGTTCCCCTCGGTCGTTTCCAGGGTGCGCACGCAGTAGGCCTCCGTCTGGTAG
>CAIYDQ010000310.1 GCA_903925075.1 uncultured Geobacter sp. | reverse complement strand
TTAGATAAGTATGAAGCATTTGCGAGCGCATCATGCTTGAGACGATAAGCAAAACTCCAATGATGCCCATTTCATAAGCAACACATAGGCATGAAAAGTATAAAGACAATCGCGTTTATACTTTTCATGGCTAGCCCAGCTCCGACGGCGCCTATTTTTTATGCAGTCATGGGCTTCCCGGTCGATCGGCACCCCATTTTTGTGCCATTTGACCGCAGCTATGGCTTAAAAACGATAGCTGTGGGTACTTGGTTGCGGTTATTAAGAAAAACATGGGCATGAAAATAGAAGACACGTCCGTGAAATCTTTTTCGAGCCCGTGTTATCTATTTACATGCCCGTGATGTCTATTTTCTAGCCTTTTTTTTAATTTCAAAGCCTCCAAAATCGGTTTTTTTCTCCTTCACTACCGGGAACTACTCATCGTTTCGTGAAAAACGCGTCGTACGTTGGAAGGCACGTCCGCATCGGGTTTTGACGACCTGACAGTGGCGACATGGCAATTATGGGAGCGGACACGGGCAGGCGAAACGATCTTGGTGCAGGGTGGAGGAAATGAGAAGGGCGCCTCCGAGGGCCGGATGTACGTTTGGCGGAGTCCGGTCCCCGGAATGCGAAGGGTTCTACTATGAGACACTGCTTTGGCTGGCCGGCATTGACGCATGAACGTTGTTAGGTTGCTGCAGGTGCGATCACGTTTCTTTTTCGCCCCATTGCGTTCCGGATAGAGAACCCGGCTTGAATCAGTGCCGGAATGTCGTCCTCGGTGGCTATGGATTGCAGGTAGAGGAGAATCGCCTTGAATATGCCGACCACCTCTTGGCGGGCCTTCTTACGCAAAGCTACTTGCGAGTGGTTGCCGGTTTTGCCGCCTTCGTACCCTTGTTGGTAGATGTCGATTTTCCCTTTTACCAGGTCCAATCCGGGTAACTGTCCGGGAGGGTTACGGTAGAGGGAAAGGGTGGACAACCCGCTATGGTAACGGTACAGGTCACTGATTAAAGCAGAGTCCTTCCCTGAAAGGGAAAGTTTAAGCGGGAGCATCGGTACCTCCTTATGGGGCAATGCCAAGCCAGCCACGGCAGCTTAAACGATGCTAACCCGACATCCGCCGGTGTCAAGAGGCTCTCGGACAATAGCATCGACTATATTTGAATAAATGCGCATGGCATTACCCTTTCGTCACCTTCTCTTGGCGGATTCCACCGTATTTTGCAAACGCATGGTGATGGTCATCGGCCCGACCCCGCCCGGAACCGGGGTGATGGCCGCGGCGCGTTCGAAAAAGGGATCTATTTTATGCTAATGGGTCAGAGCAGAATCAAAGTTCATTGGAAACAAATAGATCTGTCCCGCTTTCCGATGCGAATAGATCTGTCCCGGTTTCCGATGCGGGTGTAGGACTGCACTGAGTTTTTTGCTAATCCTGCAAGTTGTAGCGCCTTCGTAGATCTTTCTTACCAGTCGGTAATCATTGTGATTCTCCTTTCGATGTGTGGTAGCAACGAAAGAAGGAATACGCCAATGACCTGTTGGTGCGAAAGGTTATCTGCAGGAGGGAGAGGTGGAGGGGGAGAGGTCGGGTTTTACTGCCGCGTCAGCGGCTTACTAGAACATTTGGCCTAAAGGGATTCGACTTGAGTTTTCCACATCAAAATCCGAATGACCAGTTTATGAGACTATGACATCACTACCAATCGTTCAGCAGCTTTGCTATCTCCTCCCCGTATATCTCTACGTTTAGCGCACGGTAGGAATCACGGATCTTCCTGAGCTTGCCGATGGATTGGTCCAGTTCGCCAAAGGCGCGCCGCGCGAAAAGGTTCCGTAAAAAACTCATGTCTGACTCCATTACCCTGACCATCGTGCGGCGTCAGCTACCCGGTTTCTTCCAGCACTAGCCTGCCCTAAAGTAAATGTCCACGCCCGAAGGACGTGGCTTTAAAATCTGCCCCTAGAAGGGGGCTACGCACCTGTAGCGCAATTCTGTAGCTGCTTTAATTCTTGGCATTGGTAGAACCCATGCGTTAGGCCTTTCCTGATTTCAAAAGAACAGGTGTTTATCTGCAAAAAACAAAATTCAGGCAGAGCCATCTGTCTCTGACCACGTCCAGAGGACGTGGGTTATAAAGGCTTACTTAAAAAACTACTTCTGATTTTTCGATGAAATGATGTGAAATCCCCGCGGTGCTTCGGGATCCAGCTTGCGCGACAGCTGTAGGTCTCCCCCTACGGTGGTCTTCTTCCCCGGCTCGATGGCGATATGGAAGTGGTCGAAAAAGCGCCAGATGAGAAACAGCCCGCGCCCCCCCATGCTGTCCGAGCTTTCCAACTGCTCCTGGTTTCTTGCAAGATGTTCCACTACCAGGTCTGGGTCGAGGGTTCCCCAATTGTCGGTCATCTCCATGGCCAGCGTTTCGCCGTCGAAACCGAAACTGAAGATCAGCCGCTCGCCGGGAAGCACCGCACGCGCCTCCCCTTTTTTGAAGACGGTGCCGCCATCGCTGTGACGCGGCGCCCCATACAACGCGTTCTCCACCAGTTCGTCGGCCAGCAGCGCCACCCTCTGCCTGAACATGTCGGACTCCTCGCCTTCCCCGGCAATGGCAGCGTCCACTGCTCTTAGCAGCGTCTCTTTCTCATCCGAGGCACCCAGTTCTAAGACACGCACCTCGGTTTGCTCTTTCAGACGATCACCGATGGCAAGCGGACGTCCGGCAACCAGTTTGCTTAGCACGCAGTCAAAATACCCCTTATCGACGTCACCCCCATTGGGCGGATTGACCACCAGATGACGCACATTGTCGGCGTGCAGCGGTGAAAGCGGAGGAGACGGCTCTTCCGAGGAGGACACCAGCAGCAGTTCGGCTGCCGGAAAATAATCCCTGACCAGCGCCGCCACGTGCGGATTTTCCCGGGGGTAAAGCCGTGAGGAGAGTATCACCAGTCCCGGCTCAATTCCGAGGCCGATCATTCGTTGAAAGGTTGCTCTCAGGTCGTTGTGCGCCGTGATCCTCAGTAACGCCGAGATACCGTCAAGGTAGGCGGCCCACAGTCCCGCATCGGATTCGTCTTTGAATATCGCCACTGTCAATTGCATTTTCTGCACGAAGAACTCCCCCTGCCTTACAGGTTGCCGCACCGCCTTTTTACCGGCGTGCCGCAAATAGCGTGGTCACATCATCCTCAAAAAGAGTCGTCCCGGTGAAAATCGAGGCCGCCGCAAACAGTGAGGCATGGAGTTGGTCCGCCGGGCGGGACTCCAGATTTTCTTGCAGGATGGCGCAAAAACGCTCATAGCCAAGCTCCTCGTCTGCGGCATTGACGCACTCGACGATGCCGTCGGTGTACATGAAAAGCGCGTCGCCCCGGGCAAAAGAGATGCTGCTCTCCTCATACTGGTAGCCCCTTTCGAAACCGAGCGGAAAGCCGGCCGGCGTCTCCAAAAGCACCGGTCCCCCTTCTCCCTGGCGAGAGAGGTAGGGGAAATTGTGCCCGGCGTTGGCGATGGTCATGGTATCGTTGTGCGTGTCGATGCAGGCGATCAGGCAGGTCATCAGCAGGGTTTGGCGCGCCGTCGCCAGGATGGCGTCGTTCATGCCGGAGAGAAGGCCCGCAGGTGTGGTCACCCCCATGGAAAGCAGGGTATGGAGGCTCGCCTTTGCTGCGGTGGTGACCATGCCGGACTGTACGCCGTGCCCGCTCACGTCGGCGATCACCAGTCCCACCTTTTCCGGTCCGATGACGAAGTAGTCGAAGAAATCGCCGCAGATCTCGGAACTGGTGTTGATTCCGGCCGCGACGGTTATGCCGTTGAAGCTGTGGTTGGCAGGCGGCAGCAGGTCCTGCTGTATCTTCACCCCTCTGGCCACTTCTTCCTGCAGGCGCGAACTCAAGCGGTCCAGTTCGACGAGTAGCCTTTTCTGCTGTTCGGCCACCGCCAGCATCAGGTCGGAGACCGCAACGACGCCGACACAGGCGTCGTCTTCCACCAGGGGGAAGGCATCGGTTTGCAAGGTCGGGTCGATGGAGAGGAGGTGGATGACGGCGGCGCTGATGTCGGTCTCGGGTCCCATGACCACACCGGGACCATGCAGATCGTCGAGCAGACCTTGGATGGGTTTCTTGGTGTAGAGATCGAGGGCGAAGGGGCGGCTCATGAGGCTCATGAGCCCCTTGCGGCTCACACAGTCGAGGTACCCCTCTACTCCGTTCACCGCCACCAGTGACAATTGGCTGTCTTCTTGAAAGAGATTGAGCAGAGCCTGCACCGGCCGCTCTGCCGTGACGATCGCCGCATTTTTGCAAATGTCGGAAACCGAGGTGATGGATTGCTGTAATGCCATGTGCGTAACCTCCGCTGTTACGCCCGGCAGCATACTCCCCAAATCTTATGATCGTGTTACAGCAACGCTACTTTTAGTTGATAAATCTGTTTCGCACATTCCGAGACTTTGTGGTGGTAGAGCCTGCGGGTGGGGAGAGTTGTTGCGGCATGGGCGGGAACTGGCGCTTCAAGAATGGGTTTCGCACAAAGTTGCTGACATGGGAACTCCGCTGCTGGTCGTCCCTCCCCCGCTCATAGCGGACGGGCAAGAGGGCCGGGTCAGGTCCTGGGCAGGGTCTCCCCGCGCACCAGGCCGTGGAGGCGAACGCTTTCCTTTGCAGCTACCCGCACCTGAAGACGACGCGGGACGAGTCGCTTGTCTGAGAAGCGATCGGCGAGGAAGTCCGCCGCACCAAGGGAATGGGAGACACGCCGCTGACGGTGGTGGCCGCCGGCAGCGACGTTTTGCCCGGCCGGCCGGAAGTGCGAAGAAGGCTGGCCGCTCTTTCCTCCGACAGCGTCCACCTGGTGGTCAAGGACACCGATAATGTGACGCTGATCACACGGCGCGAACATGCGCTGACGGTCGTGGAGGCGATCCGCCAGGTCGCGGAGAGGGCGAACGCGCGACGCGGCGGCGCCTGCTGAAAATCCTCTCGCCCCCCGCCCAGTCAGGGGGAAGCCGCGTTTCGCGCCTCGGCGCGTGCTACAGACTTGCCGCCCCACCCCAACCCTGCTCGGTACCCGGGGGTCGGTTTGCGAACCGGAACGTATTCGCCCATGGCGGGGAAGGGGTACGGTTTTTGACCATCCCCACCCGGCAACGGATGGAGACCGGATCGACCCCCTTGTCATAGATGTCGGTGTCGTCCAAAAGTATTATATCCTGCCGCTGACCCTGGCCGCGGGGAACAGGTCGTGCATCCTGTTGATGGAGCGCAGCTGGGTGGACTTGCCGCACCCTGAAGGACCGATGATGGCGGTGACGCTGTGTTCGGGCAAGGCCATGCCGATCTCCTTCACGGCCAGGGTGCTGCCGAAGTGAATGTTGCCCCCCTCCAGTTGGACCTTGCTCGTCCATGAGCGCTGCTCCATCAATGTGGCCGAAACCGCGCACCGTCCTGATCATCTTCCCGGCCGCTCCGAGCTTGGTGCGCAGCCCGGTGATATGGGTGTCGACGGTTCTGGTGTCGCCTCGCAATCGTATCCCCAGACCTCGCGCAGCAGGTAATCCCGGCGCTACACCATGCCGAGCCCCTTCATCAGGTTGTGCAGCAGCTGGAATTCGGTGGTGGATTCGCGGCAGCATCAGGTCGAGCAGCACGAGGTCCGGGTTGTACTGTCGGACCATCTCCAGACCTTCCATCCCATCGCTGGCGATGAAACTCTTGTACCCTTCCTTCTCCAGATTGAAGGCTACCAGTTCGGCCATGTCCCATTCTCTTCGATTACCGGTATGGTTTGCATGTAGTCCCTTGTCCGGGCGTGCCGCCCTCGTTCCCGGCGCGTCGCCGCAATATGAGGTTTGGCTTCGGCGCGCCCTAGCGCGAGGGGGTCGCCAGCAGGAATACTCCGGTCATCTTGAAGAGCATGGTGTGCATCTGGGTAAGCCCTTCCAGCCGGATCTCGGCCTTCTTGGTCTCGCGGATCTCCTTGAAAGAGCGCAGCAGCAAGGCGATCCCCATGGAGTTGATCCGGCTGACGCGGCTGAAGTCGATCCTCACCAGCGGGTGAGCGACTTTCGCGGTCAATTCCTTCAGCAGGCGTTCGGACTGGGCGTCGATGACCCCTTCCATGCTGAACAGGTCGTGCGGAACATCAACGATAGCTCGATCTCGTTCCATGCGGTATCTCCCTTGGGAAAGCTGGCCGAAGTCGTCAGCTCTCCGGTTTTTATCTGGGAACAATAGAGGAAAAGTGTTTAGATTGCGTTACAGAGATGTCAATATTTCATAATATGAAAGGTCGGCCCCCGAAATGCGGATGTCCGTACCACGCCAGGCGTGCCGGCATTCACCCTTCCTCCCTCCCCCTGATTTCCGCTGAAACCGACGGCCTCTCCCCCACACGAAAGTTCACCTCCTTTTCATTTGTCAGTAACCTCACGGTCACACCCTCCACTGGTGTCCTTTGGTTCCACATCACGGACAAGCATCCTGAGGCTCTTGGAGAAAGGGATACCGCACGTGCCGGTTCCGCTGCCGGTTCCGCTACCGGTTCCGCTGCCGGTTCCGGCAATCTCCTTGGAAGGCGAGGCATGTCTGCATCCCGCGGCAAGCTTCGGGGAGGTGGCGGCATAAACGTATCGTCCCTGCTGACCTCCCGGTCGGGCGCTGATAATGACATGAATATACATAATTGGCGCTAATCTTCCGCAATGGAGGCAGGCGACCTGAGTAGCGACATATTCTGTCGCAGGTGGATGTTACGATTCACGGCATAAAACCTCCAAAGGAGATCGCCGTAAAAATGAAATCGCAGGGGACCTGAAGGTGATCTACAGCTCCCCGACAGCTGCCCAGGCCGAGTTGGAACTGACTGCAGTATTGTTATTAAGGTGGCGGGCACCTCGCTACGAGTGTACGACCGAGGGCGCACTGTTATTGTGGCGGATCTCTGAAAATGATGAAGTGGATAAAGACATCCGGACAGTTCCTGACAGGACTCCAGAATCTGATTCTCCCGTCGGGCGCATTGATTCGCTGCCCCTTATTCGAGGCGAGCGCCTCATTGGCACTGCAGACCTTGTGAAGTTCGGGATTGCCGACCGAAAAACAGGAGACACCAACCTCCATCCCCTTGCTTGCAGCGATTTCGTTGACCGCCAGCACATTGCGATCCTTGTGAATCAACCGTACCGGCTCCGGGAAACTTCCCCACATCATGTGGAACGCATCGATTACTTTGCTATCTACCATGTCTCGTCTCCTCCTCCATCTGATAAGTGAGTGTTTTTACAAACCTGCTGTTCCATAAATAAATCTTCCTTCGTTTAGACGGGTCTTCTAATCCCCGCCTTCTGAAGCCACAATAAGGCGGTCACTAACTTATTGCAAGTAAGCACTATAAAGTTATATACTTACCAAAAAGTAACCAATTAGTAATAACAGGGAGTTATAGCTATGGAATGCCCAATTGAGGTAGTGGTCAATCTGCTTGGAGACAAGTGGAAGGTACTGATTATGAGGAACCTGTTACTGAGGGGAACGCAGAGATTTGGCGAACTCAGCAGGGGGATCAATGGCGTGAGCCAGAAGATGTTGACACAGCAGCTCCGCCAACTGGAAACGGACGGGCTGATCGGCAGGAAGATTTATCCCGAAATTCCCCCTCGCGTTGAATATTCGCTCACGGAATTCGGCCAAACCCTGAAACCCGTTTTCGACGCGATGCATAACTGGGGGACCAGCTATCTGGAGCAAATCGGCAGTTGAGTGCGAAACTGGACCACCGCATCTACGGGTATATGTCTAATGGGATGATGGAGGGTTGAGGTCGGGGTGAGGCTGAAGGTCAAGCTGCGTTGAGGATCGTAACGGGATGATTGAAACGGAACATCTTGAAATGTTCGTCAAAAGTGAAAACATGGTCGATGCGCCCTCATGCCGGTTCTTCGCCATACAGGTATTTGTCGTGGTTCTCGGAGATGTCGGTTTCGCCGGCGCCGCCGGCGGCAATGCCCACAATGCTGGCGAAATCGGCCAGAGTCGGCGTCTTTGCGGATTTCGTATATGCCGGCGACTTGCCAGAAAAGTCGCAAAGTCAAGCAATTCGCGCTTCTGAGCCGGCGTCAGATTGGATACCTGTTCCGCCAGCTTGGTATCCAGCGAAGCTGTACGATGTGACGCCATGGGGGTGGAGGTAGCCATTGCTACTTTTGTCGATGACATCGGGTCCTCCTTTTGTGCTTGTCATGGCCTGATGAAGGATGGTCAAGGGGCTCGTTTTCCGCATGCTATAGATACTTCCCCGATCCCCGCAGCAGTTTCTGGAGTGACCCGTCGTCATAAATCTGGTACTCGCTGGTCCGGACGCCTTTCGAGTCGTATTCCCGCAGTCGTACCGGTTTACCCTCCTCGAAAAGGACCTCTGCTTTTTTCCCGGGCGACAGCTCCATCCTCGTCATAGTTGCGGACCCGCCCCTGCGGAATATCCCAGGCAACCCCGCCGCGCTTGCTCTTGAAGGTCCCCTCGACCTGCACCTTCCCGTCCGAATCGAACATCAGGACCGCGCAAAGGGAGAAATCCGGAGCGACCTCGGCAACGACTTTTTGGGCCCCGTCCATGTAATACCGCTTGATCTCGACGATCCTGCCTTCTTCGACAGGTCCCTCCTCGGCGCGGCCGCCGTTTTCAAAATACTCTTCGTACTTTCCGTGCAGTTTGTCTTTCTTCTCGGTGTAGCGCTGGCGGATCTTCCCGTTTTTGTAGTATTTCTCCACCTGAAGCGACTGCCTGCCGCCATCGTGATAGCGTTTCACCTCCCGCTCGCCATGGCGGCTGAAGGTCTCCTCCGCCGTGAGCCTCCCGTTCAAATGGGTAAGGATTCGCCGTGCCCGGCCGCCGCCGGTCACTTCGACCGTTGCAGGCCGTCCGTTGAAGCCGCAGCGATCCCGGTCGCCGTCGAAAACCGGCTTTTCCTCGCAGGAAAAAGATACGAGCTGGCCCCGTTCGTCGTACTTCACCGAACCGCCAGCCTCTTTCCCGTCTTGCAGGCGAGCCTGCCACACGACCTTCCCGTTGGTGCCATACTCCTTGACTATCCCAGTCACCTTCCCGCTGGCGGTGACCGGAAACTCACACAAGAGCCTGTCGTCGAGAAAAACCTTGGCGGGACCGGCAGGAACCGAAGAGTCGCGGAAATCCAGCTTTATGATGGCATCGGAGTCCCGGGTGACGTCACGTGAGCCGTAAAATATCCCGGAGACGCGCTTTCCCTGTCTCCATTGGTACTCGGGATCCGCGTCACTGCCTCGCCTGGTACAAAGTTCGCGGCCATTGCGGAGATTGAAAGGAATCGAGTCCGGCGGGTACTCCCCATCCAGTGGCGCTTTTTCCATCCAACAACTGCCGTCGTTGTCATCGAGTTGCAGCAGCCAGTGGATGTCGCCAAAATGCCTCGAGCAATCGGCTCCGGCCGCCGAGGGCGTGAAGTGGATGAAAACCAAATGGGGAACCTGCAACACCCAAGACCGACGCATCTGGTTGAATCTGGAGTTGGTCAAGAAGCCCATCCACTGCTTGGAGTACATCATCGTCCACGAACTCGTGCACCTGCGAGAACGCAACCATACCGACAGGTTTACCGCGTTGATGGGCCAATGCATGCCATTATGGCGACAGTATTGTGAGGAGTTGAATAGGTCGTCGTTGGCGCATGGGGAGTGGGATTATTAGTCCTATCAGGAGTCGGCAGGATAGTTATGTCCTAATACTTTCACATACAAATTTTCCATAAATAGCATCTTCTAGTAAAATGTGATGAAAAAACCAATTTGAAATAAAATCGATAACTCCCAATACGATTTCATTGTTGCAGAGATTATAATTTTTTTGCAATTCTCTAATCTTTTTTCTAAATTTATTATGTTCGGCAATATGATCATTCGCACCATGATAGCCGGTGGTGTGCATTGAATATTCTTCCATGCAGAAAAAATATCCATTGTAGTCTGCTAAATGTGCCATAATTGATGCAAGAATATCATGTTTACATCCTGCAACAAAATCATCATAAATATTATTCAAAAGTAATATCAATTGTTTATTATGATTATCGAAATGCTCTATGCCAGTATTGTACTCTTTTTCCCACATAATTATAGGCATGCTATCCCCATTTCCATATTATCTCATCTGCTGCATTCGCATACGTTATTATAACAATCGACGCCACTTTAATCCCTTCGGGTCAATTCACCGCCGTCTTGGGACGCGTTATCGGTAACCGAATTAGACGGATTTTAGCAATAAAAGCTACAGTAAATATTATCAATTATACGGATGTAGATTATTAATTATCTAACCACCTAAAATACAATAAATATTACCTCGTCGAGTCCGTCCTCTCGATCATCAAGGATACGCTGGCAGACGGAGAGACGCTGGAGATCACCGGTTTCGGTAACTTCATCGTAAAAGAGAAGAACGACCGTCGAGGAAAAAACCCGCAGACTGGGGAAGAGATCAACATCGAAGCTCGGAGAGTACTGACGTTCAAACCGAGCGCGGTGCTGAGGAGTACCATCAACGGATCGAGTGCGGAAAAGTTGTAACGCTTAGATCCGGCACGCCGATCAGTACCCGATATCGGCTTTGAAATCTTTGGGCATGATGTACTCATGCTTTTTCGGGTTGTAGTGCAGGGTGTAAACGCGCGAGACAGGTTTTCCTTGATCGCGCCCGCTACTGGTAATGCGGGCGACGTAGGTAGGCGAATTTGGGGAGGGAATAAACTCTATCGACCGCTCGATACACGTTTCTCTTGAATCTTCTGCGGCGCTGCTGAATCTCAGCGCGAGATGGAAAGTATCGCCAAATGGAACATAGATGGAGGTGAATCCATTCGTATATCCTTGTCCGGACCAGCCGCTCTTCTCCTCGAAGCCATAAAAGTCCTTGCCGAGCCGGATGACAGTGACACTGCCTGGTGCTCCAAAACTGCCGCTTTCTATTCCCGTCAATTCGGCAACCGGGGCAAGGCCTGTATCGGTTCTTTTCATGACGTAGAGATCTACATATCCTGAAGCGGCATGAGACTTCCGCGCATCCGGAAGTTCTCCGCATATAGCCAGCATCTGGCGAGGTTCTCCGTCGACTTCGATGTCCTTAGCAGCACACACCGCATAGCGAGGTTCCTTAGCGCCCCTTTCCCAGTATTTTTCGGCTGGATTCCATTCGCCGTAGCGATCTGCCATGAAGGCATTCAAGGCATGCCTGTCATGTGCCGATGCAGGACAACCAACTCCAACGAGCATGAACGCTATCGCGCAAAGCAGAAGCGTTTTTGGCAAAGCCATCATCATTACCTCCGCGATTAAGTACGACCAACCGAGTTTAGCAGCTTTGAGTGGATGTCAAAGGGGGGAGAGCTGTTTAGAGGTAGGCTTGCAGGCTTTAGCGTTGGACGCCAACCTCGAATGGACTGATAACATCACCGCCTCAGCGTAGCGGGTTGACCGTCGCCGCCTGGTGCCGAAATGAGGTTGGGGGGCGCTGCTTTAAAGTGAACGACCAGAACTCGGGGACGACGACTTGGACAAAAGGCGCTACCGAGCTGCTGCGCTGGCTTTATCAAATAAAGAGTGATATGCTGCAGCTAGCTAGACTGGCTATCTAGGAGAACAGGAGAACCTGAATGAAATCGACCTCTACGAGAAATCCGTCCAACGGCGGCGAGTGGCAGCTTCAAGAGGCAAAGAACCGGCTGAGCAAGGTCGTCGAATCGGCGCTGCGCGACGGCCCACAGACGATAACGCTGCGCGGAAAGCCTACGGCGGTCGTGGTCTCTTTTGAACAATTCACGCGCTTGTCGCAGCCGCGTACCTCCCTGGCGGAGTTTTTTCGCCGGTCGCCATTGCTTGATGTTGAGATTGATCTTTCCCGCAGCGGTGACCTCCCAAGGGATGTCGAGCTATGAAATATCTACTCGATACCTGTCTGATCTCGGAACTTGTTAAAAAGGGACCGAATCCTCGCGTCGTGGAATGGCTGGATGGTTGTTCCGAACAAAGCCTTTACTTGAGCGTATTGACCATTGCCGAGTTGCAAAAAGGAGTCAGCAGGCTGGAAGACGACGACCGCAAGGCCGCGCTCCAGTCGTGGATAGAGCATGACTTGACATCGCGCTTTGAGGGGCGCTTGCTGGAGTTCAGCCTCGATATGGCTTTGCATTGGGGCGAATTGCAGGCACGCGCGGAAAGAAGCGGCGAAAAGCTCCCCGTGATGGATTCGTTGATTGCGGCCACGGCGCATGCCCGTTCACTGGTTGTGGTGACGCGTAATGTTCGGGATATGGAGCGTTGCCGCGTGGGCGTGTTCAACCCTTGGAGTGATTAAGTTGGGAGTTTGTCGTGAGATTTGTCCTTAGACTTTTTCCGCGTTGACGTGGAAACTCATGATTGCGGCGGTGACCCTGCTGACTCCGGTATAGAGGAAGATGATCAGCCAGACCCCCTGCATGACCAGCAGCGGCGCCGGCCGCCAGATCCCTGCCAGCCCGCGGGAGAGATCGGGGATGGGCGCCGCAGCGCCAAAGTGGTTGACGACCCAGACCCCGTAGACTATGGCCAGCACTCCCATCGCCTGATAGGCGGAGAAACGCCCGGCGCCGCGGTAATCGTCGCGCAGGAATTCGGAGCAGACCCGCCACCCCTGGGTCACGCCGAGGGAGGTGAGAAAGGCGGCGCCGTAGGCTCCTTTCAGAAAGAGCACGCTGGCCACGATGCCGGTTGCCGTGTACAGCAGGTAGGTCACTGCCTGCACCGGCAGCACCTTGACGCCGTCCAGTCCCGAAGCGTAGGCGATCTTCTTGGTCTTGCCGGTGAAGACGACGGCGACCGGCGCAGCCAGCCGGGCCAGGCGCGGGTGGCAGGAGGAAAGCGGTTTGCCGTAGCAGCAACCAAAGCTCACGCAGGCGAGCCTCCCCAGCCCCTCCCCGAAGGCGTAGGCGATGCCGAAAACGGCCAGGGCCGGCAGCACCGGCACCGCGCCCCCCCCTGCGAAAGGAAGACGGTTCACCAACTCCACCGCCCAGGGCGAAACCAGGGTGCCCACGAACACGGCACCGCCGACGGTAAAGGTGTTCGCCTTCTTTTCCACGATCTGCGCCACCAACCGGGAGGCGGGGACGCAACAGGCCAACAGCAGGCCGATCAACGCGCAGGTGGCCGGCAGCGAGACGCTCGCCGCCGCCAACAGCACCAGCGCCAGGAACACGGCCGCCGCATAGGCGTTGGCGGTGAGAATGCCGTACCAGGTAAGGTTGACCCCCTGCCAGCGGCCGTCGGCCCCTTTGCGAACCGGGACCGCCGCAGCGATCTGCCACTTTTCCTTGGGAAGGACGCGCATCCCCCAGTAGAGATAACCGGCGGATAATGCGCCCAGTACTACGATGAAAATGGTCTGCTCCATTGCCTGCACCTCGGGTTTGTTTTCAGGATGCGCGCCCGCCCGCGTCCGGGCTATTTCCTCTTCGCCAGGAGCGAGCGCACCTGGATATCCGTCTCGACCAGACTGGTCTGAAATCCCTTCGTGAAACGGCTCGATACGTCGACGCGCCGCTGGTTTATCCGCAGGTCCTCGGCAAACTCGACCCGGCCCTGCTGAAAAATCAGGATGTCGGTGCTGCTCCCCGGACGGTACAGCGACTTGGGCTGCCCCTTCTCCAGGAACATCCCCGGCGCAACCGCCTGCGGATCGTCGTAGTCCCGCTCGCTGTAACACTGGACGATCTCGCCGATCATCAAGGCAACCACTTCGACCATCGCCACCAGCCCAACTGCGGTCCCCCCCTCCACATCGGTGTCGATGATGGTCACCATCCGCCGGTTCTTCGAGTAGGGGGTCGCCACGGCGACGATGGCTCCGGGGTTGCAGGAGTTGAAGGCGCCGTCGATCTGATAGATTTCCAGCACCTGTCCCGACACCGGGGCGTGGTTGTAGTGGTATTTGTCGGGCGTCAGCCGGAACAGGGCGAAGTCGCCGTTTTTGAAGGCCTCCTGCCACATGCTCTCGCCCAAAAGCTCGGAAAAGGAGAAAAACTTGTCCTTGATGAAGAGCTGCGAGGTCTCCCGGCAGGAGCCGAGCAGCACCCGGGCGTCGGCGGGAGAGACCACCGCCGCCTCGTCTTCGGGCATGGGACGGCAGTGTCGATAGCGTATCCGCCGCTCGAACACCTTTCTCGGGGTATCGAGCTGGGCCGGCTCATCCAGGCACTCCCCCAGATCGACCTGCAGCTCCTTGAGAAACCGGCTGCAGGCGGAGCCGCAGCCGCCGAAAGGGAGGTCGTAGTTGACAAAGCCAAGGACGGCGCTCATGCGCGAGCTGGTCGCCATCCGAAACAGGCTGGGCGCGTGCTCCCGCACGTTGTGGTACAAAAGCCCGATCAGCCGGTCCGCGAAGAGCCGCTCGCTGCAAGCCCGGCCGCTAGCGCGCTCGACATACTGGTGCTGCATGGTCTGCATTCCCTTCAACCCCCTTGGCGTCCCGCTCCGCCGCCTCGCTGTCCCTGGCTATGGTCGCCAGCGTCAGGCTGATCAGGCTTCTCAGCCCCTCCCCTTCCAGCCGGTCCGCCAGCAGATCGGCGCCGACCGCGTTCAGGTGCGCCTCGGCCCCCCAGGGGAGCCCCAACTCACTCAAGACGCCGCGCGCGGCCGGCTCGCCCCCGGCGGCGCTCAGGTCCAACTCCTTGAAGTCCCGGCGCAGGAAGCCCAGTCCCTCTTCCATATGCTGGCGCCGCAAGCTGCCGCGGTAATACCTTTCCGCCCCCCGGTTGAATTCGTCGGCCTTCACCTTCATCGGCGACTTGGCGTTCACCTCGCTCAGGATGCCGCGGGTCAGCTTGCCGGCGGCCGAATAGTGGTCCGGCTCGGTCAGCCGCCGCCGCAAGTCGGCGATGGTTTCGGCAAGCCCCATCATCTCGATCAAATCGCCGGCCTCCTCCTTCAAAAGCTCCAGCAGGGCGAGCCGGTACTCGCTCACCTTCACCCGGACGTAGCCCGGATAACGGCTGCTCCCCCTGACCTCCCGGGTCCGGGCGATGATGCGCATCAGGAAGCGGTTGTCGCTGTTCTTGCGCACGAAGAAGGTGGGCACGCCGATGGCCGAGGCGAAGAAGATCTGCCGCCGCTCGCTTTCCAGGGACGGGTCGTCCGGGATCTCGGCGCGGCTCAACTTTCCCTCGGCCAGGTATTTGAAGGCCAGCGCGTTGACCAGCATCTGCAGGTCCGCCGCGCGTCCCAGGTCCTGCTCCAGGCTGTCGAACTGGCTGTAATGCCTCCCCTCGAAGCCCGAAAAACCCATAGCGGCGAACTCGCGCTGCTTGTAGAGGAGGTAGAGCGACATCTGCCGGTCGAAGACCCCCAGGTCGCAGAGGTCTCTTTTCAGTTTGTCGCCGTTGCCGGGGCGGCCGTCCAGCGCCGGGCTCTGCGGGGTGCTCAAGAGGCAGATCAGGTAATCGATGAGACGGTAATCCGGGACGAAATCCCCCTTCAGGCCGAAGACGCCGCTCACCATGTTGTCGATCCAGGGAGGGCCGAAGGGGGTGACCGGCTGGCCGAAGATGGAGAGGCTCGCCTTTTTCTGCCAGCGCCGCCAGAGCATCCTCAGGTGGGTGAAGTCGAGCTCGTGCGGCAGGAAGCCCAGCGCCCGCTCGGGATGGAAATCGGTGTAGGCCAGCCGATAGGGGGCGGCGCTGTAGGTACCGACGAACAAGGGAAGGAAATGCTCCGCCATCTTGATGGTCAGGTCCCCCAGGTATTTTTCGTGAGAGGCGTTGAAGCCGGACGCGGGATCGGCGAGCAGCCGGCCGAGCTTGCGGCTTCCCAGGCTCACGTGGGTGCCGTTGTTGGCCAGGCTCACGTTGGAGACGTTGGGGAGCACCACCAGGTTGTTGACGATGATCCCCGCCTCGCGCAGCTTGGCCACCGCGTTCATCTGGCTGCGCGAGAGCACCTGGTGGCAGAGCTGCATGTAGCGGTGCTTCTCCTCGCCCCGGTCCCAGCCGGAAAGGCAGGGGCTCATGAACAGTTCCCGATAGAAGGCGTCGGCGATCTGGTCGTTCAGCTCCTTCTGGCGGAGCGGGGGATGCGGCGCGAAGTGCACCAGGGCGGTCTGTCCGCTCTCCTTCAGGCCGAAATTGTCGTTGGCGTATTGGGCCAGCATCTGGGTGAAAAGGAAGCGCTTCGAGGTTTCCCGGGCGATGCCCCGCCCCATCCCCCCTTCCCTGGTGAGCGGGACCACCTGGAAGGAGAAGGTTTCGGGCGAGGTGTTGTCGTTCAGGAAGTGCCCCATGAGCCTCCTGCCGGTGGCCTGGAGCTGCGCGGGAAGGTGTTGGGAGCCGAGCAGGTCCGCCAGGGAGAGCTTCAACAGGTAGCTGATGGGGAGGCGCAGCAATGCTTCTCCGTCCGGGCCTTTTATCAGGAATTTTGCCGCGTCCCCTCTTTTGCCGGCGGCGGGGTTGCTCTTATCGGCAAGCAGGTCCCCTTCGAAGATCCGGCGGGCGAACGGGGAAAGCCGGCGCAGGGGGAAGCGGACCCAGCTGTTCTCCCAGGCGTTTTCCTTGTTGCCGGCCAGGTAGCGCTCCAGAAAGGCGATGCTCCTTTTGGGGGTGTCGCCCGAGGCGGCGCGCTTGGCGATGTTGGCGAAATAGTCGGACTGCTCGATGGTGAGCGGCAGGTCCACCTCTTCCCTGCCGCCGAGCACCACCGCCTGCAGTTCGGTCTCGGTGCCGGCAGTGGTGTCGCCCGGGGCGAAAGGGAGGCGCTCCAGCAGGGAAAGCCCGGCCGGCTGCGCGTCCAAAAGCCGTTGCATGATCTGTTTCAGATAGTGCGGGTGCAGGTCGGTGATGGTGGCGTTGGGATATTCCCGGGGACTTTCCTGGGGAGGAGCTTGAGATGTTGCCTGTTGGCGCGACAAGTAAAACCTCCTACACGTTCGGTGGCTTGGCTCATCCTTTATTTACGCGGGCCATGTGGAGATCGTGTGTCCGTCCGGTTAACCTTCGGTTAAGGTATGGAACTATCCGACATCCGGGGATTCCGGCTTGTCGAAACGTCGAACAATCCCTATCATAGTATTCGATTTAAAAAGGAGCCCGATTATGAACGCCAAGATATTCTCCGCGCAGGTTCCGTTGCCGCTTGCGGAAAAGGTCGACAGAATAGCTGCTCGCATGGAGCGCTCGCGAGGCTGGATCATGAAACAGGCATTGGATGCCTGGATAGAGCAGGAAGAAGAACGTAGGCGTCTGACGTTGGCAGCATGGCTGAGGTCGATGCCGGGACCGTCATCGACCACCAAGCGGTGCAAGCTTGGGCTGACAGCCTTAATACGGACACGCCGTTGCCAGTACCTCGCTGATGGAATTGAAATGGACCGGCAAGGCACTGTCGGATCTGGGGCGTCAGCAGACCATTTTTGTGCTGCGGCTCTGGCATACGCGAGAAGATCGATAAGCATCCTCCTACCGATCGTTCACTCATTTCCTCCCTACGCTCTTCTTTGAACGGCTCTGCTCACGATATCCCAGCCTCCGACCCGCCCGCGAACCGCGCCAGGCTTTGCACCAGCTCTCCTTCCAGGGTCGGGTCGACGTGGGGGATCTTGCTCTGCCCCCCGAGCTTGCCGCGCACCTCCTTCGACCAGCGGTAGATCTCTTCCTCCCCCACCGGCACGACCAGCGGCGCTCCGATCCTCCCCTGCGCGCGAAAGGTCCCGTAGTCCGCGTTCATCGCCCTGAGCGCCCCGTCCAACGCGGCGCCCAGGCGCGCCGGGTCCTTTTCTCCTCCCGCTCCCATGGCCAGCACCCAGAGATGGCGGCGCTCGGCGATCGCCGGACCGACCATGAATTCGCGGATGTCGACGCCGGGAAGCCGATTGGCCCGGGCAACCGCCTCCTCCACCTCGCCCTGGGTTACCTTCTCCTCGAACCGGTCCAGGAACTTGTCGCGGCCGGTGAACTCGATGAACAGCGGCTCCCTGGCGTGGAAGCGGATGGTGTCGCCGATGTGGTAGCGCCAAAGCCCGGCGCAGGTGGTGAGGATCACCGCGTAACGCCTGCCGACCTCGATCTCCGCCAGCGGCAGGCAGCGGGCGTCCGACGCGGCGCCCCCCCGCTCGTCCAGCTCTTCCGCCGGCAGGAATTCGAAGAAAACCCCGTAGTAGGGCGCCAGCCGCATCCGCTCCTCCCCCGGCGTCTGGAAGGCCATGAACGCCTCGGACGAGGGGAGCAGTTCCAGGAACTGGGGCCCCCGGTCCGGGAAAAGCGCCGCGAATTCGTTTTTATAGGGGGCAAGCGAGGTGCCGCCGTGAATGATCAGCTCCAGCCCCGGCACGAGCTGCGCGAGCGGCTTCCCCCCCTGGATACTGCACCTCTTCAAGAGGAGCAGTATCCAGGGGGGTACCCCGGAGATGCCGCGCACCCCGGCGCCGCTCAACAACAGCCGCGCCATGGCCTCGAGCTTTTGCTCCCAGGGGAGCGCCGCCGTCGCCGCGTCGGGGGCGATGAAAGGGTCGAGATAGCGGGGACGATGGCGAAGGGTAATGGCGCTCATGTCGCCGCTTTTCACGCCCTGCCCCAGATCGCTCAGCTGAGTGTTGCCGGCCATGTAGAGGAGCTTTCCCTGCAAGAGGCGGCTGTCGCGCCGGGCGCTCAGATAGCAGCAGACCAGATCGAGGGCGGCGCGCCGATTGGCGGCGAACATGGCGGCGGAGAAGGGTATGAACTTGCTGGGGGCAGTGGTGCCGGAGGTCTCGCAGAAAAAGGGAATCCTGCCGGGCCAGGTGACGTCCTCCAGGAGCAGGCTGCGGCCGTGTTCGGACTCCAGACACCCTCCGGAGAAATATTCTCTCCAAAAATCGGCGTAGCTTCGGACCGGCACCCGGCTCCGGTAGCGCAGGTAGGCTTGCTCGAAAGGAAGCGCCGCCAGTTCGGCCAGGCCGTGATCCCTGCCGAAGCGCGTGGCGGAGCCCCGGCTAAGCAGCTCCAGGAAGATGGCGCGCTGCGCCGACAACGGTTCCCGGGCGGCAAAACGGCCGGCGACCAGCGAGGCTCCTCCCTTCAGCGCCCGGTCGAGGAGCGGAAAGGCGGCGTGACGCAAGGAGGCAACGGTCATCCGACCACCGCGAAGAGCATGGGCGCGCGCAGCGTGTCGTACCAGGCTCCGATCAGCGGATTGTAGCAATGATGGTGGAAGATGAGCGAGGCATGGGCCACCGAATCGCCGGCGCGGGCGGAGACCACCTTCCTGAGCGTGCCGCGCGGAAAGAGCGACTTTCGTTGTTCGGGGTTGCGCAAAAGGGCGAGGGTCGGGGAGCTTGGCACCAACAGGTTCTCTTCGTCCTCCGCCAACAGCGCCAGAGCGGGGCCGGTGAAGATGGGAGCGCCCGTTTCGGGGCTCAAAAACCGTTGCAGGGCGAGGACCCGCTGATAACCGCCGTCCGAGGGGGTGGTTTCGATCACCTGCATGATCTTCTTTCTGATGGAGAGGTGCCTGCCGGTCAGTATGCGGTTGCTGGCGCCGCTCTCGAACAGCGTCTGGAAGCAGCGCCTGGCCCGCTCGATCTGGCGTTCCACCCCCGCCGCCCCTTCCGAGCCGGAGTTGATGATCCTCTTCAGGTTGCTCTCCAGCATCCTCACCCCGCCGGCCTTGTCCCCCTCGGGGCGAATCAGGTCCTGGCTGCACAGCACCGGGCTCACCAGGGCCACGCCCCGGATCCTGAGGGTCGTTATCTCCGGGAAGTCCTTCAGGAAATTGGCCATCAGGCCGCAGCCGAAACTGACTCCGAAAAGGACCGGCCTTTGGTCGCGGCCGTTCAGGTACTCGATCAGGTCCGCCAACTGGGCGAAGAACATCTCGCAGGAAAAGCCGTGGCGCGGGTAATTTAGATAGTAGATGCTGCCGTATTCCTTGAAGAGGGAGCGCTGAAACTCGACCAGCTCGGTGGCGTCCGGCACGAAGCCGCCGATGACGATGGTCGGCATATCTCCCGTCCCTTTCTCCTTGAAAATCTGGGAGCGGCAGGCGTGCAGGCTGGCGACCCGGTCCTTGAGCAGAAATTCGCGGCGCCGATTCTTCGGGGCGAAAGGCTTGATGGCGATCTGGCGCATCAACCCGCTGGCTGCGGAAGCGAAGCCGATCATTGCGGGATGTCTGACCAGCGTTTTTCCGACCAACGGCAGGACCGATCTATGCATGGCACTCTCCTTGTTTTCTTCGTACTATACGCGGAGAGCGTTACGGCCCTGTTTCGATCGGGATAATTGTTTGTGTAAAGAGGAGTTCAGAGCGTCTCGGCCCATTCCTTGATCTTCGCCTCGATGGCGTCGCGAATCGCCCGGGTCCCCGCCATCTTCTCCTCTTCCGTCCCCTGCAAAGCGGCCGGGTCCGGGAAGCTCCAATGCAGCCTGGTGGTGACGCCGGGAAATATCGGACATCTCTCGGCGCTGGCGCCGTCGCACACGGTCACCACATAGGAATACATGGCGCCTTTCTTGATCATGTCGAAGACGTCTTTGGTCAGCTTGCCCGATATGTCGATGCCGACTTCCGACATGGCCTTGACGACATAGGGGTTCAGCACTCCCGGCTCCAGCCCCGCGCTTTGCGCTTCGAATCTCTCCGCATCCAGGGCGTTAAGGAAGGCCTCGGCCATCTGGCTGCGCGCACTGTTATGAACGCAGACGAACAACACTTTCATCTTTTGCATACTCTCTCCTCTTGGTTAGCTGCCGTGCCTTGACCCGCTGAAACTCTTTTCCTGCCGAGCATTGCCAAATGACCGATATCGGTGTCTATTATTTACTGCACTTGGCGATTTAAAGCTACTGCCGGAGGCCTCCGATGGAAAAGACCGCTCCCGTTCATCCGCCGATTGAAGCCGCCCCCCTCAGCGACGGCGACCTCTACCAGTACTGCAAGAGTAACCGCTTTACTCCGGGAGTGAAAAGGAGATACCGGCTGCTCACCGCCATCGTCCCCTGCGTCACCGGCCTTGGCTACTTGTACCAGAACATCGCCTCGGCGCGCGACCAGCGCGAGCTCACCGCTCCCGGCACCCTGCTGGACATCGAAGGGTGCCGGCTGCACATGCAAATCTCCGGCAGCGGCTCGCCGTCGGTGGTCCTGGAGGCCGGCCTGGGCGGCGGCTCCTCCGCCTGGGGCTGGATCCAGCCGGAAGTGGCCAAGTTCTGCCGCGTTTATTCCTATGACCGGGCCGGGCTTGGCTGGAGCGCCCCGGCCTCGGGACCCAAGACCGCCGCCGAGGCCGCGATGCGGTTGCGCGCCGCCCTTCGACTCGCCGGCGTGCCGTCCCCCTATCTGCTGGTCGGCCACTCCATGGGCGGACTTTTCATACGGGTCTTTGCCGATCTCTTCGCCGCGGAGGTGGCCGGCATGGTGCTGCTCGACGCCGCCCATCCCGACCAGCACCTGCTCAGTCCGGCCATCGAGACCCACATGCGCACCGGGTTTGCCTTTCTCAAAGCCGTTCCTCTGCTGGCGAGGCTCGGGTACGTCCGCCTCACCGACCTGTTCCAGTCATGGTCGCAGGGTCTCCCCGCGCGCCAGGCCGCGGAGGCGAACGCATTCCTTTGCAGCTACCCGCACCTGAAGACGACGCGGGACGAGTCGCTTGCCTGGGAAGCGGTCTGCGAGGAAGTCCGCCGCACCAAGGGAATGGGAGACACGCCGCTGGCGGTGGTGGCCGCCGGCAGCGACGTTTTGCCCGGCCAGCCGGAAGTGCAAAGAAGGCTGGCCGCCCTTTCCTCCGACAGCGTCCACCTGGTGGTCAAGGACGCCGATCATGTGACGCTGATCACGCGGCGCGAACATGCGCTGTCGGTCGTGGAGGCGATCCGCCAGGTGGCGGAGAGGGCCAGGGCGCGGACAAGCGGCGCTCGCTGAGAATTTCTCCTCCCCCCCGCCCCCCCGTCAGGGGGCATGCCATGAAGTTAAGCTTTTGCCGAGAGTTCCCCCTCCCCTTGCGGGAGGGGGAACTGTTTTAGCGTCGCGTTTCCTTAAATAAACGGCAGTGCCGTCAGGGAGAAGTCGCGTTTCGTGCCTCGGCGCGTGCCGCGGACTTGCCGCCCCACCCCAACCCCGCTCCGCACCCGGGAGTCGGTTTGCGAACCGGAACGTATTCGCCCTGCACCCAGTAACCGCAGATGTAACACTTGACGCAATCGACCGCTCCGGTGTTGACCATCAGCATGTGCTGCATCATTCCGACCTTCGCCTTGCATTTGGGGCATTCCATGGCACGTCCTCCCTTTGATCGTGGCGCTCTCTATGCACGCCTGACAAGAAGTTTTCCAATTGAATTCGCAAACTGCGCAGTCGCCTCAGACCGAGCCGTTTTCCGCCGAAACCATCCGCAACGAGTAATTCCCGCCCTTGCCCAAGCCGTCCTGACGCACGATTATCACCCCGCGCTCATCGCTGCTTATCCAGCGGCGGCAGTTGTTGTTCTGATCGCTGAAGTCCACCACCCGGCAGCGCAGTCGCTTGCCGCCGGCTTCCACTTCCTCGGTTTTTAGCCAATGAAACCGCCGGGTCACCACCCTGGCATGTTCCATGTCCAGCAGACGGAGCTCCATGACTTCGCCCTCCCGCCGCATGGTGGTCTCGGGACAGTCCATGGTGGTGAAATCGTAGCTTCCCCTGGGAACCGCGACCTGCCGGCCCACTCCGTTTTCGCTGAGCCTGAAGCGGAATACCCCGGCTTCCAGCTCGGCGTCGACCGAGTAATTCCTGCCGTCTTCCTGGCCGTGCCGGTGATAGCTGAGCGTGCCGTGCTCGCTTACCACTGCCTCCTCATGGCCCGTCTTCTTGACTCGGTAAAAAAGCAGATTGGCGTTCACGGTCAGGTCGGACTCGAACCTGACGGCGCGGCTCCCCCCCTTTTGCAGGGGGGAAAAGGCCGTCTTCAGCTCTCCCACGCCGAAACCGCGGCTGGTGATCCGGTAACGAAACAGCCGGCCGTCCGGCGCGGACTGCTCGGCGCGGCAGACAAGAAGCGGCGACGCCAGCAGCAGGCAGAGGGCGAGGCTTAGCTTAGCGAGCATGGACATGCGGGGGAGTTTGCTGCGAACCGGCACTCTTTGCCGGGGGAGTTGCCGGCGGAACTGACGGGCGGGAATGGGCGTGCGGCGGCATGCTGACCTCGTTGGCGATTAATGCTGTCTGTTGTCGCAACAGATGTAGCCTACTTTTATGAAGATCAGGTGACTAACGGGTAACATCTCGGTTTCCGATAAAACCATTCAGCCACAAAAAAGCGCGAAAAGCGCGAAAATAGGTCAAATACTTATATGCTTCAGGCTCTTGGGCCTTCAGGCTTTTAAAGTTTTTCAGCGCGGCCTTTTTCGCGGCGGCCCACGAGTTCTCGTAGAATTCACCCGCCGGCAACGAGATCTCAATATTTCCTTGCTAGCATCTCCGTAAAATATCATTCCAAGTCACAGGGGAGGAAGTATGCAGCTTATGCCGCAAGGGGATCATTATCTCTGGTATTGCGAATGGTGCGACACCAGGAACACGACGTTGTGGATCAAGATAGAAAGGAACCAGCTCTGCTGCGCCGCCTGCCACAAAAAGTTTCCCGCCTTCGAGGAGACTCGGGAAACCAGACACGCCGGCTCCTTGGGGCAGCAAAGTTACTACCAATTGCTATCGTATTAACACGGGGCTTCTTTCTTGCGGCCCGTCGTCCGGCCGGGTGTCTCGCAACGTTCTTCTTCGTCTGCCCAACCTCCTCCTCCCACGGCCGCTGCCGCCGGCCTTTCCCGACTTCCCCCCTTCCGGGCTCCTCCCGCTGGGGCAGTGGCGCCAACTTAAGAAACCCTTGCACCAAAGAGTCCCCCCTCCCCTTGCGGAGGGGGAGTCTCAGATTGCCCCCTGCCTTCCGCTGAAGCGATCTCTCCCACAACACGATTGTGTCCTAGTCTTAACCAGCTTTTAACAACGGTTGTCAAAAATATCTGCTATTTATCCTGAAGACAAATTCCGTCTGTTTAAGACCCTCAGCAGCCAGTAGCCGGCGGAGACGTCCCGCCCCCGAATCTCTTGGCCCAACGACACAACCTCAACTTGCAACACAATCTAATGAAATGGAGGAAGGCAAGCATGTCGAAGAACGATGACAAGAAGAGCGAAATGGACGGCGTCAGTGCGAAAGGGATGGACAGGCGCGAGTTTATCAAGCGCACGGCGGTCGGCGCCGGGGCCGTCGCGGCAACCATGGTGGTCGGAGGCTGCGGCAGCGATTCGACGACAGCCGCCCCCACCGGCCCCGTCGCCTCTGCGGTGGGCAAGACATCCAAGAGCGCCTGGAAGTTCGCCGTCATGGGCGATACCCAGTGGGTTGCCACTAATGACGACGGGAAAAACCCCGACGCCGTTCCGGTGGACATCATCAACGCGCTCAACCAGCAGTTCCTGGCACAAGGCGTAAAGTTCGTGGTGCAGGTCGGGGACATGACGGAGAATGCCAGCAGCAACGGCTCGACCACGGCCACCAAGGTAGTCAACGGCGGAGCCCCCACCACCTACAGTTATACGAACCTGCAAGCAGAGGATACCCACGCCGCGTTCGTCCAGACCCTGTACAACGCCGGGATAGGCTTTTTCGTCCACCGCGGCAACCACGATTCCGCCACGACCTCGGCAACGGAGTTCGTTCGCATTTATCCCCAGACCGGCGCCAGCCCGACCGGCATACCGGCCGGCACGATGAACGCCACACCGTCGGACGTGTTCAACACGCCCAACAACGACAGCGCGGTCCAGCCCTTTCCGGTCCCGAGCGGGAACACCTTTACCATCGGTTCCAACTTCAGCAGCCCCAGCGCCGCCGACGTCGGCTCGGCCAATCTGAAGGGGCTGTCGTACTCCTTCGACGTCAACAACGCCCGGTTCGTGTTGATCGACCAGTTCACTCCGCCCGACAACCTGGGTCCGGACGGCAAGGCGGCCTACAACATCGACACGACGGTCGTTCTGCAGAAACCGTGGCTCAACTCGGTGCTGGCGAACAGCCAGCAGCACACCTTCGTCTTCTCGCACAAGGGGTTGATCACTCAGCAGCACCAGGACGTGCTGTTCGGCGAATGCCCGTCCGACGTCGCCAGCCAAGTCTACAACTACACCGACATAACCGGCGTGGCGAAGTCGGTCACCAAGCCCGGAGCGGTCGGGATGAACGATTTCATCCAGACCCTGTCGACCAACAAAGCGAAATTATATTTCTGCGGCCACGACCACATCCACAACCGCAGCATCGTGAAATCCACCGATCCCGCCAAGCCGGGTCAGGTGACGCATATCCTCTGCCAGTCCTGCAGTTCGAAGTTCTATACACCCAACGAAAACAACGCCAGGGGAGACAACTATCCGGTCCCCGCCGCCACCTCGAACGATGCCTATTACTGCCCCACGACGCCCCCTTCGGTTTACGGCACGCGCCAGACCCAGCTGAGCCAGGAAGTCTATACGGTCGGCTTTTACATCGTCACGGTCGACGGGCCGAACGCTTCGGTGGATTACTATTCCGCTCCGACCTACCCCGTCTATAGCAAGAGCACCGAGCAACAGATCTTCACTACCCCGACGCTCAACTTCACCAAGCGGGAGACGTTCGGCTACAGCCAGATCGGCAAACAATTCGTGCTGGGCAACGGCGACTCGTTTACCGCGATCACGGATACCGGTCCCACGAAAACGGTGGCCTCGATCCTGAGCGGCACCAACAGCAACCCGAACACGGACCTGAGCGGACGCAGGTACTACAACTCGGTCAATACCGGCTGGTACGCCGAAACGAGCGGCACCGCCAGCGACATCCTCGCCCTGTGGGGCATGGGCTACGTGCTGGGAAGCGACCAGACCGACGTTTTCACGCTCTCTCTCAGCTACGACTCCAGCAAGGGAAGCTCCTTCGTAATCGCCACCCCGGACGGCAACGGGAACTGGATCAATGCCGCCGACCAGAACCTTGGCGGAGTCAAGACCTTCGTGTCGGGTCCCTGGAAAGCGGGCTACGCCCTGGGCACCTACGGCATCGATACCGCCGGCAAGACCGTGTGGGCCGTCCTCAATTACAACGGCTATTTTGCCGCCGTGGCCGGCGTGTAAGCAGGTTGCAAGAATTCTGATCCGAGAGACCTCCGAGGAGCCTGGCGCCTCGGAGGTCTCATGCTGTCCAACCACAAAAAACAAAAGAGAGGTAGTTCGCATGTTTGGATTTGGCTTACCGGAATTGAGCGTCGTGCTTGTCATCGTCACCCTGGTTTTCGGCGTCGGCCGCCTGCCGGAACTGGGAGGCGCAATGGGCAAGACCATCCGCAACTTCAAGAAGGCTTCGGAGGGAAAGGACGAGATCGAGATCAAATCGAAAGAGGCGTAACCCGCCAAGCTGGCAAAACGAACCGCGGACGCGGCCCTTGGTTGGCGGCGGCGCTGTCCGTTTAAAGTGTAAGTGACACACTAATCGGGGCAAAAAAACATGAAAAACCGGCATAATCTCCCCATGGCGGCCTTCACTATCGCCGTTTTCTTGATGGCCGGATGCGGGGGGGGACAAACCGACAACAACGTCCTTTCCACGACGCCCGCTGCCGCGCCCGTTGCGACGACGACGCCTGCAGCCGTGCCTGCGGAGCCGCCCGCCGACGCCCAGGCAGCGGCCAAAGTCCCGGACGCGCCGACCGGCGTTTCGGCAGCCGGCGGCACCAACAAGATCACCCTCTCCTGGAACGCGGCCGGCGGCGCGACGTCCTACAACGTCTACTGGTCGCCCTCCTCGGGGGTTACCGCCGCCACCGGCGCCAGGGTCGCCACGTCGGGCAACGTTTACGTCCACAGGGGGCTGCCTCCCGCCGCCGACTACTACTACGTCGTCACGGCGCTGAACGGCTCCGGGGAAAGCGCCGCGTCGGCGCAGGCCTTTACGGCCACCGCCCAATTGGACGGCTCCGCCCCCTACGGCGCCAATTGCGCGAGCTGCCACGGCAGCTTGGCGAACTCTTCGGCAACCAACAAAAGCGTCGATCAGATCATGTCGGCGCTGCAAACCGTCGGCTCCATGTGCGGCATCGCCCTCACCGACTCCCAGATCGCTGACATCTCGGCCGCATTGACCTACAACGAATGACGCCACGGGAGACCTAGAGCGCTTATGGCAGAATCGAAGCTACTTCCCTTCATGGAGCACCTGGTCGAGCTGCGCAAGCGGCTGATCGTCATGGTAGTCGCCGTGGTGATCGGCATGGGGGTCGCCTGGAACTTTTCCAACGGCATGCTCTCCTTTATCGAGAGGCCCCTCACCGGCAAGACCTACCTCACCGAAGTCAAGAAACGCGCCTACGCGGCTCTCAAGCGGCAGGCTCCCGCCCTCTACAACCATTACCGGCTGGAACAGGAGACCGTCGCCGCGCCTAAGCAGCACCTGTTGAACTACAGCGCCCCGCTCGAGCCCTTTTTCATCCAGTGCAAGATCTCCATGCTGGCCGGGTTGATCCTGGTGCTGCCGGTCGTTTTCCTCCAGCTGTGGCTGTTCATCGCTCCGGGGCTGACGCGCGGCGAGCGCCGCATGGTGGTTCCCTTCGTCAGCGCCGCCTCGCTCGCCTTTTGCGTCGGTGCCGTCTTCTTCCTGGTCGTCATCTGGCCGGTGATCATCAACTTCTCCCTCTCCTACGAGGCCGAAGGGTTGCAGAGCTGGTTCAACATCAGCGCCTACATCAACTTCTGCCTGCGGCTGATCCTGGTCTTCGGCCTGATCTTCGAGCTGCCGATACTGACGCTGCTGCTGTCCCGCTTCGGCCTGGTCAGCTACCGGCTGCTGGCGCCAAAGCGCAAGTACGCCCTCCTGGCGAGTTCCGTCGTGGCCTCCTTTCACGCCGACCTGATCACCATGTTCGTGATCATGATCCCCATGTATCTCATGTACGAAATCAGCATCTGGGTGGCGTGGATTTTCGGGAAGAAGGGCGAGGCCGCAGCGGTGCCTGTGCCCGCGTAGCGCCCGGGCCAGGCCGGGAGGGCTAGCCCCCCACCCCTGCTTCAAATCCCGAAAAGAGACGATAACGGGATTTTTTCCGCGTTGACGTGGCGAGACGGGACCTTAACCGGATTTTTTTCGCGTCGACGTGGCGAGACGGGACCTCAACGGTTTTTGTAGGGGGTGACGCGGCAAGACGGGAGTAGACAGAAAGGGGATGGGGTGCAGGGCGAACAAGGTTCGCCCTTAGCGAAACGCCGCAGTCCGTAGGGGCGAACCTTGTGTTCGCCCGCCTTTGTTTTGAATATGCCGAATCGGCCCTTTTCGCATGCCGCGCCCTCAGCAGGAGGGGCGTTCATGCTGCTCCATGTCTTCGATGACCTTTTTGGCCATGGACAGGTATTCGCTGCGCCGCGAATTCCTCAGGTCGTTGTAGAGCTCTTGATCCACCCGCTGTTGGGCGGCGCGGTGAAAATCGGCGTGACGCGGATGCTCGCACAGGTAGCTAAAGCCGAAACGGACGGCGAAATCGCAGGCGGGGCTTTCCACCAGACAGCCGGAGAATTCCGCCACCAAGGGTTTAGTCAGGCAATTTTTCATCTTCGACTCCTTTTGGTAAGTGGGTGTCTATCGATTGATTCGCCTAAAAAATACCACGGTTAATTTATGGTTGTGTGACGGTACGGCAAAGGTTCTGCAACATCGTCGAGGCGGCCGACGGCGCTGCACGCGCACTAGCGGTGCCGGTACATTTCGAGGATGAAAAGGACGATCTCGATGACGATCAGGGCGATGATGATCCACTCCAGGCGGGCGGAGCGCCGGGCATGGGACAAGGTGGAGAAAACGTCGGTCATGTCGAGCAGCGTCTCCGACTTGTGCTTGATTTCCTGGTAGCGCGGATCCAGCTCGAAGAGGTGCGCCATGGTGAGGTAGAGGCGGTCGGCCTCGGGGTCGTCCCAGGTGATGTCCGGCTTGTCCAGCACCATGATGTGGGCGATCGAGGTGAATTTGAACCCGAGGATGGAGGAGGCCAGCTTCGCCATGACGCGGTCGGGGAACTCCAGGGTCCCTTTGCCCAGGTTGGCGATCAGCACCTCGACTTCGTCGAACACCGCGTCGACCCGCTCTTCGATCCGCTCCAGGGCGACGGACTTGGCGATCACGAAGCAGATGATGTCGGTAAAGGCCTGGTTGTAGTTCTGCATCACGGCGTAGTCGTTGGTGATGGCCGCTTCCCGGCCGCTGTCGATCTCCAACTGGTATTCTTCGCGGAAGGCCAACTGCGGCGGGATCTTCACCACGTCGACGTGCTGCTTGAGGCCGTCCAGAAAGCGGGCGATGATGTCGCCGGAACAGTTGAGGAACACGGCGCAGCCGAAATAGAAGAGGTAGACCCGCTCGGGATCGCCTTCCATCACCGTGGCGAAAGTCACCGGATTGAGTTTCATCGGTTCTTCCCAGCGGTACTTGCGCGCTATGCCGAGCACGATGGCCAGACGGTTCAGATCGAGCTCGCCTCCGAAGGCAAAGGCATTGAAAGAGTAGGTTCCCATATTTCCTCGTGAAAAGACCGGGCACGCCGGCGACGCTTGCTCCGTCCAGTTTCGCCGGGAGCCCAGACGCCGGACCTGCCAGCGGTTGGCTCGCACCTTGCGCTTACGGCCCGAGCCGATCCGCACCTTGAACGCGTAAGGGTGACTTCATTATCCCTTATACCCCAGATGCGGTCAAAGCAAGTGTTACAATCAGGTCACAAGAGGTCATCGTCATGGGATTTTGAAAAGACACCTCCTCAAAAATATGGCGGCAACGTCGATGCTGTCGGCCGAACCTACCTTTGGATTCAGAGAACCCATTTCACACCTTTAGTATGCGCTTCCCCGAAAGAAGGGGCGTGGATTCAGCGGGTTGCGCATTACGCCCTTCGGTGAGGACGACGCGATCGCCTTCCACTGCGACAGGGTGAGATCCATGCTCTATCAAGTCGAAGAGGTGCTGATAATAGCCCACCAGCGCCGAGTCGCGAGTCTTGCGGCCAAAGTATTTCCCTGGCAGGTTGAAAACCTCGGTTGCCACCGTGTCATCGTAGATGGCAAAGTCGAAGGAACTGGCAATGTCGGGGCCGTTGATTTCGCTTGCCGACGGCAGTTCGTCACGATGAGTGATACGCACCTCTATCCCGTCGTTGATCTGGAGAAGAAGAACCTTTTGCACCTCGGTATCCAGCATTTCTTCCCGGTTGAGGACGAAGATGCGAGTGACCTGTACCCCTCTTTCGATTGCTCGTAAATTGGCTTGGTAATAATTAAGGAGAGACCCACGGGTATCCCAGCCGACGGTTATCGGATCGACCGCTTTAACCCGACGCTTGCTCTCCTCGAAATATTTTGTTCCTTTCATGTAGAACTCAGTCTCATCGAGCGGAACGTAACCCTGCAGGAGGAGTGCCAGCGTTCTTTGCGTCCCGGCAAGGATTTCATGGGCCTTGTTTCGGCATTCGGGATCGGTTATTTTGGCAATGGTAAAGGTGATTTCATGGGCGTAATCGTACTGAACAGTAAGTTTTTCCCTGGTTTGCTCAATGTCTTCCCGTAGGAGATACGTGGCAAGCGACAAGAGGCTTCCGACTCCGAAAATAATATACGCAACCTCCTCATGGTGGAGTACGAGGTGGAAGAAAATAGCCAATCCGGATCCGGCAATAAATTCTATTAAAACAGCCATATCTTGAATCTTTTTACGCATAGACGTTCTCCTGTTGCGGAGCGCTGATCGATTTTTGCCGATATTGCGCGAAGGTCATTCTGAGGGACCGGGACGGCGATGCGCCGCGTTTTTGACGGCGCCCGCTCGCCCGGAAACCTGTCGGACCTGAAGTTACGGCCAATAATAGCGCACGCTGGTAAAAACCATGTTGTCTGCAGCCGTGGGCGCCCCGCCGTTGACGACGGCAAAGTATTTGTTCTCCGTATGCGAGTATTGCAATCCTGCCTGCATCTTCCCCATCTTGCCTCGATAAAACTTCCACCACGCGCCAGCTGCTTCCTGCGACACCCTCTTGATGTTTCCGTTGACCGTACCGCCTAACACGCCCGCCCCCGAGTTGTTGTAGAGTTCGCTGCCGTAACCGAAACCTTTGCCGGCATCGACCGAACTTTGCTTGTCCATCTGCTCCTGGCCGTAGGGCGTGTAAAGC
>CAIYDQ010000309.1 GCA_903925075.1 uncultured Geobacter sp. | reverse complement strand
ACCTTGTGTTCGCCCGCCTTGTTTCAACCTGCTTGGGATTGAATATTTTTGCGTCTTCTGCGCTTTTTGGCGGCGAAAAAAACAAAGGCCGGCAGTCGAGAGTTGCCCCTCTCGCTGCCGGCCTTTTTCGTTCTCCGCCGAATATCTCTTTCCCTTCAGTTTCCTACAGTTCCTCGTAATCCTCCGACTGCGGCTCCCCGTCCGGGTCTGCCTGATCGGCCTCTTCGTCGGCGTCCTCGTACTCCTCATCCCCCACCCGTTGCAAAAACGACTTGTTGCTCTCGATAAGCCTGCGGATCTCCTTGGTCAGCTCCTCAAGATCGTCATTTTCCGGAATCACCACTCGCCTCCCTTGCGGGACAGCGCCTTGCGATAGAGATCCAAGTACTTCTGCACCGAGTTCTGCCAGGAATAGTCGCAACTCATGCCGCGGCGCATCAGCTTCTTCCACAACACCCGGTCCTGATAGGCGGCCATCGCCCTGCTGACGGCCTCCCACAGCGCCTGTGGCGTGTACTCATCGAAGACGAAGCCATTGGGGGTCTTGTCGGCGTCCGCCGAGTCGAACACGCTGTCGGCCAACCCGCCGGTCCGGCGCACCACCGGCACGGTGCCGTAGCGCATGGCGATCAACTGCCCCAGCCCGCAGGGCTCGAAAAAGGAAGGCATCAAGAACACGTCGCTGCCGGCGTAGATCTTGGGCGCCAGCGTGTGGTCGAAACCGCCGGTAAAGGCGATGTTGCGCGCGCCGGCGGCCTTGATGTCGCTGAGCGCCTTCAGGTAGCGCTCTTCGCCGTTGCCGAGCAGGACCAATTGCAACGGAGCCTTGGCGAATTCAGGGAGCAGCTCGCAAATCAGGTCGAAACCTTTTTGCGCCACCATGCGCGAGACCATGCCGAACACCGGTATCTCCGGCGCGCTGGCGAGCCCCATCAGCCTTTGCAGCCCGATCTTGTCCACCATCTTGCCGGAGAGCGAGGCATGGCTGTAGTTCTTCATGATGTCTTTGTCCATGGCCGGGTTCCACTCGTCGTAATCCAGCCCGTTCAGGATGCCGTAGAGGTCGTCCTTCCTGGTCTGCAGCACGCCGTGCAGGCCGCATCCCATCTCCGGGGTCTGGATCTCGCGGCAGTACTCCTCGGAGACGGTGGTCACCACGTCGGCCGATAGGATCCCCCCCTTCAGGAGGTTCACCTTGCCGTAATACTCCAGGCCGTCGATGGCGAAGCAGTCGCGGGACAGCCCCATGGTCTCCAGCGACTCGCGCGGGAACAACCCCTGGTACGCCAGATTATGGATGGTGAAGATGATGCCGGTCTTGGTGAAGAAGGGATCATTCTTTCTTTCGTGCTTCAGGTAGTGCGGTATCAGCGCGGTCTGCCAGTCGTGGCAATGGATGATGTCCGGACGGAAGTCCATCTTCTTCAGCAGTTCCAGGACGCATCGGCAGAAAAAGGAGAAGCGTTGGGCATTATCGGGGTAATCGCCGCTCGGGGTGCCGTAGAGCTCCTCCCTGGCGAAATATTCCTTGTTCTCGATCAGGTAGACCGGTATCTCTCCCAGGGAAGCCTGTCGCAGGAAGCCTTTTTTCTCCACGCCGTCGACCATGACCGACGCGCTCTTGCGCCCCTTGCGAACCGCCATCCCCCCCTTCTCCACCACCGAGTAGAAAGGCATCATGATCCGGACGTCGTGGCCGAGCGCCTTGAGCGTCTTGGGGAGAGCACCCGCCACATCCGCAAGGCCGCCGGTCTTGGCAAAAGGGGTAACCTCGGACGCTACAAAAAGAATCTTCATATAAAAACCTCTAACGCCTTATAATTTATCATTTATCTTAGATTAACGGAAAGATTAAGTAAAGCGTTTTCTAAAATGGCGCGATAACCAGTTATTCGACTGAGCTTTTCTTTTACACCGCTACGGCGCGCATTTTTTCTTCAATCAAATTCCTTGTTCACTTTATCAATTTATGCGCCTATTCCTGTCCCAATGCCGAACTAGCCGTCTCTGAATCAATTCATTTTCCACTTTTAACCAGCATGGGCAGAGATGCAGACTGGATGGAGAAGGCCAACGATCTATATCTTGTAAGAATTTGATCACACTAGCAGCTAAGCCGGTAAAGAGAACAGTCGTTTATTAGATAACCTGAATCCGTGACGAGATTTAGTTGATAGCTCTGCCTCAGGGCCGAGAGCGTTTTTTTTTGATCCGCGCCCTGTATTATGTTAATTTTATTTTATGTTTAGCTTTGCAACACCTGTTCTCTGACAACTGAACCGTTT
>CAIYDQ010000308.1 GCA_903925075.1 uncultured Geobacter sp. | reverse complement strand
GCCGAGAAGGTCCCCAAGGACTGCGTGATCCTGACGCTCGCCTGCGGCAAGTACCGCTTCAACAAGGAGGAGTTCGGCGACATCGGCGGCATCCCGCGCTTGTTGGACGTGGGGCAGTGCAACGACGCCTATTCGGCCGTGCAGATCGCCCTGGCGCTCGCCGGCGCCTTCGACTGCGGGGTGAACGACCTGCCTCTTTCCTTCATCCTTTCCTGGTACGAGCAAAAGGCCCACGTCATCCTGCTCTCCCTGCTGCACCTGGGGATCAAGAACATCAGGCTGGGACCCGCGCTGCCGGCCTATCTCTCGCCCAACGTGCTCAACTTCCTGATCGAGAACTTCAACATCTCCCAGATCGGCGACGCGGGCGCGGATTTGCAGGCGAGCCTCGGGCAGTAAACTCGCAGACGTCGGAAAGAAAATCGAAGCATCAAAACGGCCTCCCGTGGTAATCGGGAGGCCGTTGTTTTTGGAGTCGTTCCCACGCTGAAGTGAACTTCGCCCTGCGCCTGCCACATCCGGACAGTTCTATCTGCTATAACCCCGATAGCTCCCGATCCTTCGGATATTCGATGAGGATGCCGAAGGTGATCTCCTTTTTCTCTCCCGCCTTGAGCGCGACCCTCCAGGTCAGTTTGCCGTCCGCTTCCGACTCGTCCGGTTTTAACGACGGATCGTCCAGGGAGACCTTGATCTCCTGATCGCCGGGGAGCGGCAACTGGTCTCGCAGGATAACGACGATCGGCTCCTTGTGAAAATTGCTCAATTCGATGCGATAGCGGTAGGTGACCCGGTTCCTGCCGAAGAAGCCGGCTTCCTTATGCTGTTTCAACTCTTCACGCTTGACCGTCACCTGATCGTCCGAGCCGAAGAACAGGTCGAATTTCTCCCCCGCCGCGATCTTCTTCAAAGGGGAGCTCCCCGTGAAGGTGTTGCCGACAAAGGTGTTGACCTTGCCCGGCAGCAGCGCGTAGGGAGCCTTGTTGACGATCTCCGATTTGAGATACACGAGCGGCGAGAGTTTCGGGACCGCCGTGTACTCGATGCCGACCGGCAGTTGTTGCACGTCGATGACGCAGCCGTGCTGGCTGCCGTCGGAGGGTATGTCAAGCGCGCGGGGGATGTGAAAGGCGACGGATGATTGCTGTTCGTCCACCCGGGCGGTCTCAACCAGCGCCGGCGCCATCGCGCCGTCCACCGCCTCCGAGTCGGGTTGGCGCGAAGGAGCTCCCGCTTTCATTCTCGGGCGAGGGGCGGCTGATCCCATCAGATACATCGGCTCAGCCATCGGCTGCGGACGGGGAAAGGATATGCGCCAGGGCGGGAGTTCCGGCGGAGCGCCGCCGGCTGCGGGGCGGGCTGTGGAAAGGGTGAGGGCGACGTTGTTCCACTCCTCGCCGGTCTGCTGGCGCACCATCGCCCGGAAGGTCAACTCCGCGCTTTTGGAGTCGGCCGCCAATCGGACGTCGTAGGCGGGGAGCCAGCCTGCCAGGAAAGAGACGGCGGAAAGGTCGAGCGTCAATTTCCCCTCGCGGGCCACGTCCAGCGTCACCTCCACGGTTTTGGTCTCTTTTCTTGCCGAGCCGGAGCTTTGTTCCCGTTGGCGGCGCAGGGCGTCGATCTTGTTCTTGATGCTCTTTAGCTCAAAATCGAGGTCCACGCTTTGCTGCTCGGCCTTGGTGACGCCCGAGCCGACGAAGCCGGCAGCTTCCTGCAGTTCAGTCGCCGTGGGACGGCCGATTGCCAGTTCCTTGGAAATGCGCTCCCCCCAGGCGACGCGGATCGAGTCGAAGAAGGCCTTTTGCGAAGAGAGCCCCGATTTCTTGGCGTCCAGCGCGCCGGCGCGTTGTTCCAGGGCGCGTATCTCCTCGTCAAGCTCCTGTACCCGCTTTACGCCGCTTTGCTCCAGAAAGGCCCGCTTGACCTCCAGGCCGACGATGGTGACCCCGGCGCTTCCCTTCCCCTCCACCCGCACCGAATCGTCCTGAATCAGGGGAGGCAGATCCTCGAAAACGACCAGATAGCCGCCGGGCTTGAGGTCGAGAGAAGCCGAGCGGGAAGTGAGCGCGCGGTCGGGATAGACCGTGACCGCGGAAATGCGGGAGGAGGCCGGCATCCGCTTCAGGTCAGCCGAAAAGGCGGTTGCGGGGAGCAGGAGAGTCAGCAATAGCGACAAGCGGCGCAGGTTTTTCATCGTTAAGCTCCCTCGGTATTAATCCTAAAAAAAGCAGTTGGCCACAAAAATGCACAAAAAACACGAAAAAATTTCCGTTGTTACGTCAATATAACGCACTAACCAAGATGGTTGTCCATGCACTTACTATAAGGTCATCTTTTTTGTGACTTTTGTGCCTTTTTGTGGCAATGAACTGCCGTATTTAGGTTAATTGAGACGGGGCAGGGTCGGCGCAGACGGCCGTTTCAGAAGTATTGCATGGCTGTCTTTGCGTCCTCTGGTCAAGGTTTCCCGGCAAGCGCGGCCAGCCTTGCCTCGGCCTGTTTCGCCAAGGGGCTTTTGGGATACTTGGTCAGAATTTCCTGGTAGAGCTGGCGAGCGTGTTCCCGGTTGTTCTGCTTTTCCTCGAACTGCGCGGTTTCGAAGATATCCTGTCCGTTGCCGCCGGCGCAGCCCGCCAGAAGCACACTCAATACCATGCCCAAGATTACCAGTCGTTTCATCGATCACTCCTTTCATTATAAAGCTACCGTAGTTTACAGTTTTTTGGCCAATTCACGGGCAGCGGTGACGACCGGATCCCAGACCGGCGAAAAGGGAGGGGCGTAGCCCAGGTCAAGATTGATCATCTCCTCCACCGTGAAGCCGGCGTGCAGAGCGGTCGCCACTACGTCTATGCGCTTGGCGGAACCCTCCGCCCCGACGATCTGCCCACCCAGCAGGCGGCCGCTGCCTCTTTCGGCCAGCAATTTCACTGTTATCTCCCCCGCGCCGGGGTAGTAACCCGCCTTGGTGCGGCTCTTGATGACGGCGCTGTCCCACTGGAGGCCTAGATTCCTGAGCTCCTTTTCCTGTAGGCCGCTGCGGGCCACTTCCAGGTGGCATATTTTCGTGACGGCAGTTCCCACGACCCCGGGAAAGGTGGCGTAGCCGCCTCCCAGATTGATGCCGGCCACCCTTCCGTGGCGGTTGGCGACCGTGCCCAGCGCCACGTAGAAAGGCTTGCGGCTCACCAGGTTGAACGACTCGGCGCAATCTCCCGCCGCCCAGATGCCGGCAATTTCCGTTTCCATCCGCGCGTTCACCCGGATCGACCCTTTCTCCCCGAGGGGGACGCCCGCGGCCGCGGCAAGCTCGGTGTTGGGGCGAACGCCAAGGCCGAGGATCACCAGGTCTGCGGGCAGAGTGCGCTTGTCGGTGACAATCCCGGTGACCTTCCCGAGCGAGGTCTCGAACGCCGTGAGCGTCTCCTCCAGGTAAAGAGCCACGCCGACATCACGCAGTGCCTGGGATACCAGTGCGCCCATGTCCTCATCGAGGGTTTCCATCACCTGGGACGGCCTGTTGACCAGGGAAACCTCCAGGTTGTTTTTTATCAGGGCTTCCGCCATCTCCAAACCGATGTAGCCTCCGCCGACAACCACCACCTTCTTGATGCCGCCCTGGTCGAGACGCCTGCGTATTTCCAGGCCGCTTTCCAGGGTGTTTATCCCGCAGATCTCCACGGCGTCGGAGCCGGGGAGTTCCGGGCAAAGCGGGAGCGCGCCGGTGCCGAAAAGGAGTTGATCATAGGTCTCCCACACCGATCTGCCTGTTATCAGGTCGCGGACGCGTACCTTTCTTGCCGCCGCATCGACTTCCTCCACCTCGTGCCGAACCCTGACGTCGATGCCGTCCCGATCGCGGAATTTTTCCGGAGAGCGGATAATGAGTTTTTCTTCCTCGTCGACGACCCGGCCGACGAAATAGGGGATGCCTCAGGCGGAGAAGGAGGTATGGGGTCCCCGTTCAAAGACGACGATATCCAATTCGGGGCGGTGGCGTCTTGCCTGGGCGGCGGCGCTCATCCCCGCGGCGTCGCCGCCGATAACTATCAGTCTTTCCTTGGCCATGATCGTTCTCCCTGTTTATTGAAGTATGTCGGGCAAAAGAGTATAGTGAGCCCAACCAGGCCCGGTCTGCGCCGGACCCTAACGCTGCCGGCATGCGCAACGGCCCTGCCGGTGAAAAGGAAAAAGTAATGGCAAGTGGTTGGTCCCGCGATGGGGCGGTGCAGGAGCAAATAGACGCCACGGTGGAATCCGCGGTCCAATTAGCCAAGAGCCGATTGCCTACGGGCGAAAGCCTGACCCATTGCGAGGAATGCGAGGTCGCTATTCCTCAAGCGCGTCGCCAGGCGATGCCGGGAGTTCGCTATTGCGTCAGATGCCAATCCGAGCTCGAAAAAAGGCTGATGGCGGATTCACCCTACAATCGAAGAGGCAGCAAAGATAGTCAACTGAAATGACTTGCGGAGGGCATCAACCCGGCCCGGCCGCACCCCTCAGACTTCGGGTGGTATCTCCTTCCGGCGTGTCAAGAGCAGCATCGAACAGAAGGTCAATCTCTTTAAGCGCCGCCTGATAATCAACTTCGGTTTTTATAGGCTTGATTTGCATATGATTTCTCCGTCCGAGTTCCGACAGCCTCGCGCTCATCCCGCCTCATCCAACTCAATCGACTTTCCTCCAACTTCGGCAGACTTTCCGGCCTGAACACGCTCGACTTACCTCAGCTTGTCCCTCTTTCACCAACTTCGGCCAACTATTGATCGGTGATGACGGCCACTGAAATATATTTGCTTGCCTTTGGCGAGGTCGACAGTAAAATCCATTAAATCATTTTAAAAGGAGGCTACAACCTATGTCGTTCAATAATGTACCCGATCCCGAGATGATAGCAAAATCTGCGGCGGTGACCGTGGCATTCACCTCAGAGAGGTACGCGTACCTGCTATCGCTCCTCCCCACGCCCGAGAGTTACATTGAACTCCACAACCGCTTCGAGGGGAGTTATGCGGCATCCTTGAAAGGGGATCCCGCAAAAGTCAAAGCGTGCGAAGCTGACCGCCTGGAGGTTAACAGAGATCTTACCATTCTCTTTGGCTTGGCGAAAGCGCTCGCGCTAAAGGACCCAAGCGTGCAGGAGGCACTCGGACTGGGGAGCGTCCCTGAAAAAACGCCAGTCCCCGCAGTCGTCTTGACGGAGCCCAACGATTTTAAGGTCGTTTATAGCCCCAAGGGACTGATCACAGCTTCGGTCACGCGAGTCCCGGGCGCAAAGGGATATCAGGTATGGGCCTGCGACAGCGACCCAAACATTGAATCGAATTGGCGGTTGGCGGCAGCGTCGCCAAAATGCAAAGGCATAGCGTTGACAGGATTGAGCCGAGCGAAGTCCAACTGGCTGAAGATCAGGGCCATGCGCGGTAACGCCGCCGGTCCCTGGTCAAATTTCGTAGCCTTACAAACCTGATCCCTTACCCCCGCCCCCCGTTTGGTCAGCTCCCAAACGGGGGGCGGTCCTATTATTTAGCTCATAACTAAGTTAATACAAAAAGGTCGTTTCCTCCTTCGAATCCTCCGTTTTCACAAGAAAGTTTCACTTTTTCACAAGAAAGCTTCACTCTTCGACAGAAAGCGTCACTTTCCAACAGAAAGCTTCGCTTTTCAACAGAAAGCTTCGCTTTTCAACAGAAAGCTTCGCTTTTCAACAGAAAGCTTCGCTTTTCGGCAGAAAGCTTCGCTTTTCACATAACCGGTGGGTGTTAATGTATCAACACCCGGTCTCGTCCGCACCCTTCAGACTTTCGGTGGTTTACCTTCCAGGTATAGGGTATCTGCGCTAAGGTCTGCCTCATTACCCCATTCCACAAAATACCTGCCATTACTAACCCGTTTAAACATCCCTTCGCCCAGCCCCCACCTGAGACTTTGAACGCCTGTCCCCACAGCCTCCCCCTGTTCGGAGGGGTTGCTGGGATGGGCAGTATCAACTCAACCAACTCGGCCTACGTCCCCCCGGTCTCTTATCACCTGCAGACCCGCAATAAATGTTGTTTTGTTATTGTGAAGCATGTTGTATACTTTCCACATGAAAAAGGCACTGCTCGAAACCAACCCTTATTTAAAGGATCCAGCCAAAAGGACCCGTGCCTTGGCGCGCAGCATCGAAACCTCGTCGGCCATCGAAGGCATCTTGGTTACCCGCGACGCAAAGAGCGGAAAGTTCATCTCCGCGGAGAAATCCGTTACGCCTCCTGTTCAAGCAACAAAGACCTCTCAATGACATCACTGAAAAGCGACTGCATCGGCTGATAGTTCATGTCCAGTCCTGCCCGGACCGCCGCAAAGTATTCCTCCTTCCGAATGCCGATCATTTCGCTAAATTCAAGAACCGGCAAACCTGCTTGAAGAGCCATCAGTATTGCCAACAGCCGCCCGAGCCTGCCATTTCCCTCCCGGAAGGGGCGGATGAGCATCAACTCCACATGTACCTCCGCCAGGGCATAAGCGACTTCTTCGCGAGACAAAAAGAGGCATGGAGTGTATTTTTGTAACTGCTTGGCTTTGAACTCATCCAATAGAGCGGGAATAACCTGCGCCGTAGCGAAGGCAAAATTCCCTTTGCTGATATTGACGTTGCGTGGCTTACCTGCCCAAACATACAGTCCCCCCAGCCATTGCCGGTGAATCCGGCAAAGATCAGCGGTTGTGAAAGGCTGATCTGCGGAAACCTCCCCGATGAGTTGTTCCTGGACAAGCCACAATGCAGAAGTTTCGGCAAGTCCCATCTCTTCCGGGCTGGTAATTCCGGCAAGATTACGCAACACTCTACCGCCGGAGCCGGGCTCATACTGGTCCTCAATCAGGGGGGTTGTGCAGTAGCGGTCCATCATTGGTCAATCTTTCCCGTTATTGTCTGGAGTGTCCCGGGGGGGGGCCTCGTTCCTCCTAACTCCTAGGTGGGATCTTCTACTTGCGTTGCAGGCTCAGGCATTTTAGCTTGAAGTAAGGACAGAAAACGTTCACTGGGCTTGCCGCCGGCTAAGCGTGCTTTTGCAACCATTGCCCATGCCTCGGGAAACTGTCCTTGCCAATAATATGTCGTAGCCCATGAGTAGTACAAATAAGCTTTGTCTGGTTCAAACTTTTCTGCTTCACGATAGAGAGACTCTGATCGCTCAATCATCCTGGATTTCTCTTCGCCAGAGGTTATTTTGTCACTGACAGCACACAGAGTAATGATACGGCCTGCATCAGGATAAAACCCTTGAGTCGTTGGCGGTTTAAGATTTAAGGCTTTATTGATCATTTGCATCGCTTCGCAATTTTCACCTAGATCGTGAAGAATAGTTCCAAAGCCCCAATATACCTCGGCGTTTTGGGCGTCTAGAAACCAGGCTTGATTGAACCTCCGCATGGCGTTAGCGAGATCGTCTTTCCGATAATAGGTGAAACCGTTTTTGAGAAATGCCGCGCACGCCATTTCACGGCTCCCGTAATACTCAATTGTATCTTTGATCAGCTTTTCATCCGCAGCCTTGAGTTCTGGGATAGCGCTACGATCCATTCCGCCATACATTGGTACTTGGTCCACAGGCGTTCCGTTACCAGAGGGCATTGAGGTGGCACAGCCGACGAGCAGGGCAACCACGAACATCAAGAAAGCTTTTGACATTATATTTCTCCTGCCCAACGTCAGGCGGACCGGCATGGCCGATCCAGCCGCGAGTTGTACGGCTTCAGGGGACGCTGGTCCCCCAGCCTCCCACTGCGCTTTATGACGTCTTTATCTGCGGGCTTTGCCACTGATATGGTGGATCTCAACTCTGATGACTCGTATAGCTTTTTGTTTTTGCTCAATATAAAGTTTGCCCTCTTCGATTAATTCCGGGCAGTACTTTTCTAAGATCCACAGCAAAGCATCATGTCTCTCGGCTCCGAAGATTTCTGAGGCGACGCCAAAGGCCACAGCACTTTCATATTCGGTAGCGAACATATCCGGCAAGACCTTTGTTTTGCCAACAACGCAAAAGGAAACCTTGCTGTTGCATTCGATATGATCGAGTTTGCGCCCTGCGAGAGCACAGTGGAAATATATGCAGTTGTTCTTGTATACATAACTCAACGGCACGCCGTAGGGCTGGTACTCATTGTCTACGGTCGACAAAATGCCATACTGCGCCTAATAGAGGATTTGCTCGGTTTCTTGCGTGGTTATTTCTCGGTCACTTCTTCGCATGCTTTTCATTGGCCGCTCATTCGCTACGAGCACAGCACGGGCTGTGGTTGATTGTGGGGTTGATTGATGCTAACTCAGACTGGGTGGTTTACCTTCCAGGTATAGGGTGTCTGCGCTAAGGTCTGCCTCATTACTCCACTCCACAAAATACCCGCCGTTGCTAACCCGTTTAAACATTTCTAAATTTTGAAGGGCAGAAAATGCTTCGAGATCGAGCAATGGTTTTACATCAAATCTGCGCTCAGCTCCATCGGTGAAAAAAACATCAATCGTCCATTCCTCGTTGGCACGAACGGTTGTAATTATTCTCATGATTCTAGTCCTTTAATCTTGAGAACCGTTTCGCTTCGACCGAGCGGGAATAAGCGCGCCATAGCGAAGGCAAAATTCTCTTTGCTGAGATTGACGCTGCGCGGCTTCCTTGCCCAAACATGCAGTCCGACGCGGTGCCCGGCGGTCATATTTCATGGGCGGTGTTTTTCCTTAGCGTCTCAACCAGTTTTGCCTTTCATGGCTGGTACCTATTTGTGTTCCATCTGTTACGTTAGATCATCAAAATGTTTGTCGAATTGTTCCGTTTGAATTCGCAGGTGTGTAATAGCTGCCGATAATTCGCCTAAAATATCTTCTTTTTGATTTTTAGAGAGCCGTCCTACTTTCAAGGCTTCAATATACTTGACAGTATTCAGACATTCCTGCTCTAGTTCATCAAACAAAACCGACATCATTCTTTGACTTGTCATCTTATTTCTCCCTTAGCCAATCCGTTTTAAGGCACGCTCTAAACTACCGTTGAAAGCATCAATTTCAACTTGCCAGTGCTTGATCAATCCGTCATCTGGACGGTGTCTTTTTCGTTCTGCAATAATTTTTCTTCATGTTCCGTGATGCGCTGACGCAAGCTTGCGATACGCCGCTTCAAAGCTCTATTACCCATGGTATACACCTTTTCGTTAGGGGCGTGGGTTGTAACGTTCATGCCGTCATAAGGAGGTCGGGGTCAGGTGTTGGGATATCACTTTTGTGAATCACTAGTGTCCGGTTAATAGCTGAATAAATCCAGCTGGTTGCACTTAGGGTCATCCGGTATTTGTTTTAGCGCCTCTGTAACTAGTGAAGAAATAGACTTTTTTTCAAAAAGATTGACTTCAATAATCTGCAAAAAAGT
>CAIYDQ010000307.1 GCA_903925075.1 uncultured Geobacter sp. | reverse complement strand
GGACCGGCAGGCGGGCCGCACGGTGGATCGTTTCGGCGGCACCTTTCTGCACACCAGCCGCACCAACCCCGGCAAGGTGACCAACGCCGAAACCCCCGACTTCATGCGCGGCGCCGACTTCGATCCCGCGGCCCCCGGGACCCGCGACTTCACCTCGCACGTGCTCGCCAACCTTGAGCACCTCGGCATCGACGCCCTCATCCCGATCGGCGGCGACGACACCTTGAGCTACGCCGAACGCCTGCATCGCGAGGGGTTCCCGGTGGTGGCGATACCAAAGACCATGGACAACGACGTCTTCGGCACCGACTACTGCATCGGCTTCTCCACGGCCGTGACTCGCAGCGTCAACTTCATCCACAGCCTGAGGACCAGCGCCGGCTCGCACGAGAGAATCGCCGTGGTGGAGCTCTTTGGTCGCAACTCGGGCGAAACCTCCTTGATTTCCGCCTACTTGGCCGGAGTGGACCGCGCCCTGATCTCCGAGGTCCCCTTCGACGTGGAGAGGCTCGCGCTCCTTTTGCAGGAGGACAAGAGGGCCAACAACAGCAACTACGCCATGGTAACCATCTCCGAGGGGGCGACCATGATCGGCGGGCAGATCGTCGAGTACGGCCAGGAGGACGCCTACGGCCACAAGAAGCTGGGCGGCATCGGCGTGGTGGTGAGCGAGGCGATCAAGCGGCTGACCGGGTCGCACATCATCTACCAGCAGCTCTCCTATCTGATGCGCAGCGGCGCCCCCGATTCGCTGGACCTGATGGTCGCCTTCAACTACGCCAACATGGCCATGGACCTGGTCGCCGAGGGGATGTCGGGACGGATGGTCGCGCTGCAAGGGGGCGCTTACGGGCACATCCCCATCGGCTCCATCATGCAGGGGCAAAAGCGGGTCGACGTGGCCGAACTCTACGATTGCGAGGAGTACCGCCCCAAGGTGCGTCACGTGCTGGGCAAGCCGATGTTCCTCTATTGACGGGAAAGCCGGAAAGCGTCCTCTATTAACGGGAAAGCGTTCTCTATCGACGGGAGGCGGCGTCATGATCGAGATCGACGGGAGCATGGGGGAAGGGGGAGGGCAGATGCTGCGCAGCGCGCTGAGCCTCTCCTGCCTGACCGGAAAAGGGTTTCGGATGGTCAAGATCCGGCAGGGGAGGGCCAAGCCGGGACTCATGCCTCAGCACCTGGTCGCGGCGCAGGCGGCGGCGCGGATTGCGGCGGCGCAGGTGACGGGCGACCGGCTCGGCTCGCAGGAGCTGATTTTCAGGCCGGGCGCCGTCAGCGCGGGAAACTACAACTTCGACATCGGCACGGCCGGCTCGGCGCCGCTGGTGCTGCAGACCCTGATCCCGCCGCTTTTGGCCTGCTGCGCCGCCAGCAGGCTCACTCTGATCGGCGGTACCCATGTCCCTTTCAGCCCCTCCTGGCAGTATCTGGCGGAGGTCTTCGCGCCGACCCTCGCCAGGCTCGGCGCCAGGATTCAGCCGTCGCTGGAGTCGTGCGGCTTTTATCCCAAGGGGGGCGGCAAGGTCCGCTGCCTGATCGAGCCGGTCGGGCAACTGGCGGCCTTCAGCGCCCGGGAGCGCGGCAAACTGCTGCGGGTGAGCGGCTGCTCGGCGGTCGGCAATCTGCCGCGCAACATCGCCGAGCGTCAGGCGCGCTCGGCCCTGGCCTTGCTGCGCTGCGCGCTCGGCGAAGAGACGCCCATGGAGGTGGAAATCGGAGAGCTTACGGTCTTTGGGCAGGGGAGCTTCATCTTCTTGAAGGGCGAGTACCAGCAAGGCCTTGCCGGGTTCACCGCTCTCGGGGCGCGGGGGAAGCCCGCCGAGAGCGTCGGCGAGGAGGCAGCCTGCCAATTCCTGGGGCATCACCGCAGCGGACTGCCGGTCGACCCGCACCTGGCGGACCAGTTGGTGCCGTACCTCGCCCGGGCGCGGGGCCCGTCCGTTTTCGCCACCTCGCGCCTCAGCTCCCATCTGGAGACCAACCTGCAGGTGACCGGCTATTTCCTCGATTTCGGGGCGCAGCTGACCGGGGAGCGCGACGGTCCGGGAACCGTCGCCATCTCCCCGAGAAAACAGGACTGATACTTCTCAAACCGCACTAATACTTCTCATACCCGCCATCGAGCAGGCTGTTTCCCGTGTTGATCATGTTTATTTCCAGCCCGTTGATCTTTTTGCCGCGCGTGATCGCCGTGGCAAGTCTGCTCCCCGACGACTGACCCCGCGGGGCGGCCAGACGCCTGGGCGCCTGCTGTTGCCCGGTGGACGCGCTCTCTCCGATCTTGAAAAAGGCGATCGTCCCCTGCAACTGCTCCGCCTGCGAGGCGAGTTCCTCGGCCGTCGAGGCCAACTCCTCGGAGGCGCCGGCGTTTTGCTGGATTACCTGGTCAAGCTGCTGGATGGCCCGGTTGATCTGCTCCGCGCCGGTGTCCTGCTCCCGGCAGGCGGCGGAAATTTCCTGCACAAGCTCCGCGGTCTTGCCGATGTCCGGCACCAGCTTTTGCAGGAGCTGCCCCGCATGCTCGGCCACCTCGACGCTGCTCAGCGACAGCGAGCCGATCTCCCCGGCCGCCCGCTGGCTGCGTTCGGCCAGTTTGCGCACCTCCGCCGCGACCACGGCGAAGCCCTTGCCGTGCTCGCCGGCGCGCGCAGCTTCGATGGCGGCGTTGAGCGCCAGCAGGTTGGTCTGGCGGGCGATCTCCTCGATGATGGTGGTCTTGGCGGCAATCTCCTTCATGGCGCTCACCGTCTTCGCCACCGCCAGGCCGCTTTCCTTGGCATCGGTGGCGGACTTGACCGCGATTTTCTCGGTCTGCAGCGAGTTGTCGGCGTTTTGACGGATGTTGGAAGACATCTGTTCCATGGAGGCGGAGGCCTCCTCGGCGGAGGCCGCCTGCTCGCTTGCGCCCTGCGACATCTCCTCCGAGGTCGAACTCAGTTCCTGGCTCCCGGAGGAGACGTTGTCCGCCGCGGATTTCACGTCCGACACCACCTTGGTCAAATTCGTCACCATCTCGGTCAGCGCCTGCATCAAACCGTCGTTCGCCGAGCGCACCTGCACCTGGACCAGCAGGTTGCCGCCCGCTATCTCCCTGGCGACCCTGGTAGCGTTGTTCATGGCGTCGATCAAGACGTTGATGTTGTTCTTGGTCTCGTTGAAATCGCCGTAATAGGCGTCGGTGATTTTTTCGGGAATGTCCCCCTTGGAAATGCAGTCGACGTAGGTCGCGGTGACGTTGATCGGCTGCACGAACGCCTCTATCAGCCGATTCACGCCCGCCACCAACTCGCCCCAAGCCCCCTGATAGCCGGCCGCGTTGCCGCGCACCCCGAGCTTGCCGTCCTGAACCCCCTTGGTCAGCAGGTTCATCTCCTGCGTCAGCCCGCTGATCATGGCGATCATGGCGGCCAGATTCTTGCCCATTGCGTCCTGATCCGATTTCGGCTCTATCCGGACGCTAAGGTCGCCTTGCGCCACCTTCTCCGCCGCCTGCGAAGCCTCCTTGATGTTGTCCGTCATGTTCTTGAAAGATTGGGCCAAAAGCGCTATTTCGTCCCGCCCCTCGGTGACGATCACCACCCCGACGTCGCCCAGGGCCAGTTTGTCGGCGCAGGCGGCCAGGGCTTGCACCGGCCTGCCGATGCTGCGGGTGGTCAGCACCGCGATCACGGCGCCGATCAGCAGCGCCAGGGCGGCGACCAGCAGCTCCATGGTGCGGGCCTGGCTGGAGATCTTCGCCGCTTCCTCGTAGCGCGAGTCGATCCTCGATTCCTGGTACTTCACCAAATCGTTGAAGGCGGCGAACGTGGAGGCGATGATGACCATGGAATCCTTGCTGAAGATGGCGGTGGCCTGAGCGGTCTTGCCGGCCAACGCCAACTCGATCACCTCGTTGTTGATCTTGCGGCCGTTTTCCAGGGTCTGCTTTGCCTGTTTGATCAGCTCCTTTCCCTTGTCCTTGTCTTCCAGGGCATCGAGCTTGTCCATGGCGGCCTTGTATTGCTGGCGCCAGAGATTGATCTTCTTGAAATCCTCCTGCCTGATCGACGGGTTCGGCTGCAACATGAGCCCCTGGATGGCGAAGATGATGGAGTTGATGTTTCTCGCGCATTCGTTGGTGAGCTGGATCTTGGCGTAGTTGATCTTGACGATGCGGTTCAGGCTGGTGTCCATCCGTAACATCCCGCCCGTGCCGATGGCGCTGATGGCGAGCAGCAACAACAGGATCAACCCGAAACCAAGCCCGAGCCTTGCACCGATTTTCATGTCGCGCATCTTCATAATAATCTCCCCTGCCGGCGCGCTTTAGCGCAGGCTTCATTTCGGACCTGAGCCCGGTTCCCGTTCCTTTTACGTCAAATGGCGTCGCTCTCCCGCGTTTTTACGCGGGGACAAGCAAAACATGAGCAGTTCGGTAAAGTTTGCAGCGGCGGAAATAATAGTTGAAATATTACACTAATTCCCAAGGTAGCAGGATCGCTCTATGGTAAATGACGATCTCTGTCATGAGTGGATGCAATATGTAAACCATCGGCGCCTATAATTCTTTACCGAAAAACTATCAGGTCATTTGGCGTTTTTTTGGGCCACTCCGCGACGACCCTTTAGAAGTTGCCGGCGCGCCATTTCACTGGCGCCTGGAGGTGTTTGATGATAAACTGCGCGCCCTCGCCGACTTCCGGCTAAAGCAGGCACCTTTCTCGGTCTCCCCCCTCGACGGAGCCGATGCGGAGATTCATGGACCTCGTCAATCAAGAACAAACAAGGCTTAGCTTCGTCTACGGCGCCATTGAGCGCGCGGCTGCCGAGCGGGCGCTCTCCATAGAGAAGCACGACTCCCGCACCAAGGAACTGGAGCGGGAGCGTCTGGATGCGTTGGGATGGAAGGAAAAAAACGGCATCACGGAAAAGCTCGTCGATCACGGGCACCATAACCCGCGTAAGTATCTGATCGAGTTCACTCAGAAACCTTCGCCCTATTTCGGCGTGCTGGGCATTGAAGACGCCGACAAGCGGGTCGGCAAAAAGGCCTATCTGATCGGCAAGCAGATGCTGATGGACGGCAACAAGGTGATCATCGTCGATTGGCGTCGCGCCGAGATCTCCCAGCTTTTCTACGATTTCGAGGAGGGAGAGGAATACGAGGCGACCATCCGGGGGGTGGACAGGGAAGGGTTGATCGCCCTCAAGAGCAAGGTCGGCATAGAACGCGGCGTGCTGCACCGGATCGAGACCCCCTCGGAGGTTTACCAACTGACGGAGGATGGTTGGGGCAAAAACGGCAGCCTGGTCGCCTCGACCAGCGACACCAAGTCGCGCGAGGCCGACCATCGCCTGGTCGACATCGTCTCGCTGATCTCGGCGGCGCAGTTCGGCATGATCACCAAACAGTCGGTCGGCTGCACCTATCTCACCGGTTCGGCCGGCACCGGCAAGACCACGGTCGCGCTGCACCGGCTCTCCTATCTGCAGTTCGATCAGCCTGAACTCTTCCGGCCGGAGCGCTGCCTGGTGCTGATGTTCAACCGGACGCTGCGCGATTACGTGAAGAAGACCTCCAACGAGCTTTTGGGCCGCACCCGCGTCGACACTTTCAGCGCCTGGGCGCTGACCGCCTTGAGTGCGCTGGGTGTGACGGTCAAGACCTCCTTCGAGGACGCCTTCGCCTCGATCAAGAAGAACAGCCTCCTTTCGCCGCTGTTGACGCGCTACGTGGGCGAGAGCCGCGCCATGGATCCGGTGGTGGACCTTTTGAGGTTCTATAGCCAGCCGTACGTGGTCGAATCCCTGTGCGCGGGAACCAGGGAGCAGGAGCCCTTCGAGAGGGAGGTGCGCAGGAAGCTCGAAGCCAAGGATCGCCTCATGTCCTTTTCGGACGTGAGCATCCTGCTCAGGCTCTGCCAGCTGCGCCGCCCGCCGCAGGCGACGGTGGCCGGAGCCTTCAACTTCTACGATCATATCGTGGTCGACGAGGCGCAGGATTTCGGCCAGATCGAACTGGAGGCCATCCTCGCCGCCAGTTCCGCCCGCCGCAGCCTCACCGTCTGCGCCGATGAAAAACAGAAGATCTTGAGCTTCGTCGAGGCCGACGGCTTCGCCAACTTCAAGGGGGCGCTCAACTCGCTGGGTCTCGACAAGGAGACCCTGTCGCTTTCCTACCGCTCGGCGCGCGAGATCATGGAGCTAGCCGCGGCGGTGAGCGGCCAACCCGCCGACAGTTCGCAGGCTCGTCCGGGCGTGGTTCAGTTCCACAAGGTGCGCGACTTCGCCCAAGCCGCCGACGGATTGCGACAGCTGGTGAACGAGTTCGCCGCCGCCGATCCCCAGGCGCTCACCGCCGTCATCTGTAAGAAAAAGGCCGACATCAAGTCGATCCATGCCGCGCTTGCCGGGGCGGCGGGGTTGCACGGGGAAGGGATCGTCAGCTTCGAGCCCGGCACGCTGGTGGTCAACAGCCACCAGGTGAAGGGGCTGGAGTTCACCAACGTCGTGCTCTGGGACCCGAGCGAGAGCGACTATCGCCAGACCCAGCTGGACCGCAACCTGCTCTATGTCGCCATCACCCGGGCCTGCAAGCGCATCGACGTCATCCATTGGCGACCGCTCGCCAAGGCCTTGCAGGCGGCCGCCGCCAAAGCCCCTTGACAGACTTGGCCCAATCCACAACCCTCATGCTTCCCGTGCTGAAGCTCTTCCTGCTTCCGGTCGGAGGCGGCATTCCTGCCGGCGTTTTGCTGGCTCGCACCAATGGTTTGGCCTGGCCCGTCACTGCCGGGCTTTACCTGCTTTCCGACCTGGTGCTGATCCTCGCCTTTGAACCGATCCTTAGGCTGCTGGCTGCCTTGGTCGGCAGAGTTCCTTTGCTCTGTCGCTTCAGCGCGGCTTTAAAGGCTGCGATGGCGCGCAGTTCCCTCCCTTTCAGCGGCGCCGGCGCCGGACCGCTGGCGCTGGTTATGGTCGCCTTTGGCGCAGATCCCATGACCGGGCGCGCCGCGGCGCTGGCCGCGGGTCACGGATTTCTTGCCGGCTGGGCCTTTGCCATCGCCGGTGACCTGCTCTATTTCGCCGTGATCGCGCTGGCCACCTTGCGTCTCAATGCCTATTTCCGGGACCCTGAAACCACCATGCTGGTCGTTCTTGGCGCGATGTTCGCGCTCCCCTTTCTGGTGCGCCGTTTTCGAACTGCGAATGATGTTGACAAGGCGGATAACGTGGGCTAAGTTCCGCTCTGTATGGCATCGTTTTAACTAGAAGCCTATCTGCAATTAAAATTTAGGTAGCTGGACGGAATTTTTCCGTCAAAGTCTAATATGCCGTTCGCCAGCGGCGGAAAGCTGATCGAGGCTTCTCTCACCAAAAGGAGGAATTTATGAGCGCAGACAACGTACGGTGCCGGACCGAAAGGGCAAACAGCACTCCAAAATCGACCGCCTTTGTCGCTTCTCTCCTGGGCGCGGCCCTGGTGGCCGTTGTCGCCATCGGCGGCAACTGCTGGGCGGCGACCATCGTGCAGCCGGCCTATTGCAACGCCGCCTGCTCGGAGCTGGGCATGAGCGGCAATGCGGCCGTTCCTTCGCCCACGCCCGCTCCCCCCTTTGGGACCCTGAAGTACGTCAACCAATGGCAGTCGCAATGCGAGATCTGGCCGTATGGAGCGCACGAAGGAAACGGGAAGTGCAAAAGGACCACCACCTGTCCTGCCGGCATGACCTACTTCCAGGGGACCGATCAGAAGTGGTATTGCATGCTGGTGACGGCGGACCCGGGGACCCAAGGCGGGCCCTGCCGGCCCAATCTGGAAAACCCCTGCAACGCCAATCTGGCTTGCATGGGCGGCATGTGCAAACCGCAGCTCGGCGAAGGTCAACAATGCCTGAGCAGCAGTTGGTGCCAAAAGGACATGCTGTGCACCAGCGGCGTCTGCACCAGGAGCGCCGCCGTCCCCTACAGCGGCAAGATCGGCGTCATATGCTCGAGCAAGTGCGACAGCAACGGGCAGAACTGCGTGGCTACCCATTACGACAGCGCCCGGGGAACCTGCGTCCCCTGACGCGAGCGGGTGCCGGCGGCGCCTTTCCGTCTTCTCCTGCGCGGTAAAACCTGTCTCGCCATTGCGCCCCGCAGCTGCCAGCTCTGCGGGGCGCAACTGCGTTTGGCACCCAAAGGGTAGGCGGACCGGCGTTGGCAGCGAGGCGCAGGGGCATTCCGATTTGGCTTCCCCTCGGCGAAGCGCAAGCCGTAAACATAGAGCCTTTATAATGCGATCGGCCGCCGTCCGGGGGCTTTTTCCTTGACTTCACGTCTTTAAATGGGATAGAAATGATCGTTTTTATCCTGTAGCACGCCAGGGCGTATGTAGCCGGCGGCAACCGCAGCCGGCCCGGCAAAAGTTAGTCAAGCGAGCCCCCTTCGTGCAGCGAAAAGGGGAGCGCAGCAGGTGCCGCAACCACCTGAATCAACGGCAATCGAAGGGAATCAATGGAAACCGAGCGTTACAATGGCACCATGGACACGAGCAAGTTATTGGGACTGACCGAAACGGGCGACGAGCAGCGCGAATACCCGGGCGGGATTGGGGATTCGGCGCAGAGCCCGTCCGGACTCGGTCCGCTACTGGGGGAGGCGTCGCTCGAACCGAAACCCGAGGTAGCCGAGTGCCCGCAGGCGCCGCTCAGCATCCTGCTGGTCGAAGATCAAGAGATCAATCGGCGCTTCGTTATGAAGATGCTGCAAAGGAGAGGTCATCAGGTCGGCATCGCCCAGGACGGCAAACAGGCGATCGAGAAATGGGAGCAGGGGGGAGTGGACATCATCCTGATGGATGTGCAGATGCCGGTAATGGACGGGATCGAGGCCACCCGCCGTATCCGGGAGCGCGAGAGCGCCACCGATTGCCGGGTGCCCATCATCGCGCTGACCGCCGATGCGCTGACCGGGGACCGGGAACGCCTGCTGGGACAGGGTTTCACCGGTTACGTCTCCAAGCCCGTCGATATGGACTGCCTGCTGCAGGAAATCTCGGGGCTTGCCGCCGGTCGGCCCCGGCGTCTCTGAAGCCGGGCGCGTCTCAGCGCGGCACGCTCTCTCCTGCCCGCTTCCAGCGACGGTGCACCCAGTACCACTGAGTCGGATGAGCCACCACGAAATCCTCCACGTAGCGCGACAGGGCCTGGGTCTCCAGGCGCACCCCTTCTTCGCTCATGTCGCCGCTGAAGCGGTGCTCGGGGTAAAAGGTGATCACCTGCCGCTCCCCTTCCCGATGGATGAAGACCGGAACCAGCGGCGCGCCGCTCTTTTGGGCGATGATCACCGGGGCCTTGGAAGCCCAGGCCTTTCGCCCCAGGAAGTCGATCAGCGCCCCCTCCTCGGGGAAAACCGCCTGATCGGCCAGGATGCCCACCTGGTTCCCCTTTTTCAGCGTGGTCAGTATGCCCCGTAAAGCCCCCTGCTTGTAGATCACCCGGCTGTGGTAGCGCATGCGCATCCGCTCCACCATGCGGTTCAGGTAGGGGTTGTTTTGGCGTCGGGCCACCACCGCGCCGTCGCCGAAAAGACTGCCGAAGGCCAGCGCCATCAGTTCCCAATTGCCGCAGTGCCCGCTGAAGCAGATCACTCCCTTCCCCTTGGCCTTGGCCCCCTGATAATTCTCCAAGCCGCGCAATTCGATGTTGGCGATCACCTCTTGCTTGCGGCCGTGGTAGAAACGGCAAATCTCCACCAACAACCTTCCCAGGTTTTGAAAAGTTTCCCGGGCGAGGCGCCCGGCGCCGCGGCAGGGCGGGTTCCAGAGCGGATGGGACTCCATGAAGGGAAGCGCTTGGCCGATGTTGTCAGCGACAACGGCCCGGCGTTTGCGGGCAATGAAGGGAATGCAAAGTCCCAGCAGCGAGCCGAGGCGATAGGTGAGGGCGGCGGGGAGCAGGGCGGCAACCAGGGTTAAGCAGTAGATGACGGCGGTCTGCAGCGCCCAGGCGATGCGCATCATGGCCGGGCGGCGCCCTTGGGCGCACCCCGTGTGCCGGCTGATCGGGAGGCCAGGCTGCGACCGCGGCAGGTAAAGGCGGGACCCGGTGGCGCGAGGTCGTCGATGGAACCGTCTGCAAGCTGGCAGATGGCGCTGGCAGGTGCAGCTTTGGTCATGCTTTCCTCGGGCGCGTTGAAATGATAGTGGCAATATAACCCATTTTCGGGGAAGCGGCGAGCTTTTAATTAGAGCGGTTCCCGGCGGGCGCGGAGTGCCGGAATTGCCGGGCCGGCGGGGAGCCGATTGCGTTTTCGATTGCTTAACCAAGACAAGATGTTATAGTGCGACAACTAAAATACGGTAAAGCTCTTCCGGGTCGTTTGGATGCCAACAGCTATCTTTCAAAGGAGAAAACGATGAGCGAAAACGTTCAGATTGGCGAAAGAATAAAGGGTTTCAGAACCAGGAAACTGATGTCGTTGGATCAGCTGGCCGAGGAGTCCGGGATACCCCGGTCGGTCATTTCCGGGATCGAGGATCTGTCCGTCTCGCCTCCTTTGGGCCAGATCATCAGCTTGGCGAAAGCTTTCAACGTCTCGGTGGGCGATCTTTTCGGCGACAGCGCCGACTCGCCTTTCTGCATCGTCAGAAGCGGCGACAGAAAAACCGTTTCCAGATTCAGTCCGGCCGGCGGCAACTCCGGCGGCTACGGTTACGAGTCGCTTGGCCACCAGAAGCAGAACCGGCAAATGGAGCCGTTTCTGGTGACTCTGACGCCGGTTCCCGATCCGCAACAGGTCGTGCCGAACCAGCATGTCGGGGAGGAATTCCTGTTCGTCATGGAAGGGGAGGTCGAGATCCGGCTTTCCGGCCACACCGACGTCCTTTGCCAGGGCGATTCCATCTACTACGATTCCAATTTGCCGCACGTCGTTTCCTGCCACGGCAGCGATCCGGCCACCATACTCGCCGTCATTTACGCGCGAAAAGAGTTGATGATCCTTTAAGCAAAAAACGTTTCAAACCCGGAGCAAGGGAGCAACGCAGTGAACGAAAACGACCGTCAACTGTCCGCGCGGGTGCGGCACTACCTGCGCGCCCACAACGTGGCGACGCTTGCCACCTGCAACGGCGACGACCTCTGGGCCGCCGCCGTCTTCTACGTGTGCGAGGGTTCCTCGCTTTATTTCCTCTCCTCCGTGACCAGCAGGCATGCTCTGAATCTGGCGGCTAACCCGCGCGTCGCGCTGACCGTCCAGGAAGATTACGCCGATTGGCTCGACATCAAGGGGGTGCAGTTGGAGGGGGAAGTGATCGAGCTTGCGGGGCAGGAAGAAGACAGGGCGCGCAAGCTCTATGGCGAGAAGTTCCCGGTGGTCGGCCTTTTGGCCAAGGCCCCGGCCGCCATCGTCAAGGCTCTGGCCAAAGTGCGCTGGTACAAGGTCGTGCCGCGGCGCCTGTATTTCATCGACAACTCTCAAGGGCTGGGACACCGCGATGAGGTGGATCTGGCCGGCCTCGAAGAGGGTTAGCCCTTTCGCTGCCGTGCTGCAAACGAGCCGCAGGCAACGCCAAAAAAGGAGGAGCGGATAGATGAATCCTGATATCGCAAAACTCAGTGCGGGACAAAAATTGATGAAGCAGGCCGTGCACGAAATTGACGATTACTTCGGGGACGGTATCGCCTTCAAGAACATCGAATTTCTGGGAAGCTACATCCAGTCCCTGGCCATCCTGGAACTCAAGGAGACGCTGAGGAACAAGCTCTAGGCGGGCTTTAGGTCGGCAGCGGCGCTTTCCCTCTCCCAACCTCCACTGCCGTTAACTTGAGGGCCGACGCGGATCAAAAAGCCCCCTCTCCCTTGATGGGTGTATAGAGGGCTGGGGGAGAGGGTGAAAAGCTCGCGAAGCTCTCCCTCCCCCCAACCCCCTCCCATAAAGGGCTCGTCCGCCGAAGCCCAGGCGAAGGAGGGAGGGGGAGAAATGCCAGGCACGAGCTTAACTTAACGGCTTGGGTGGGCTAGCTCTGCTCCGTCTTGGGGAGCGAGAACCAGAAGGTCGCGCCGCCGTCTACCGCGCCTTCGGCCCAAACCTTGCCTCCGTGCCGCATGACGATGCGCTGCACGATGGCCAAGCCGACACCGGTCCCTTCGAACTCTTCGGCGGCGTGCAGCCGCTGGAACAGGCCAAAGAGCTTATTGATATAGGCCTCGTCGAAGCCGACTCCGTTGTCCCTGACGAAGAAACGGGTCTCGATCTCTTCGTCGACCGCGCCGATGGCGATCTTGGCCTCACTGCGCGGCCGGGTGAATTTGACGGCGTTGGCTACCAGATTCACCATCACCTGCCGCAGCATGGCGGCATCTCCCACCACCGCCGGGAACTTGGCGATGTCCCACTTTATCTCCCTGTCTTTGGCCTCTTCCGACAGCTCCTGCACGATGTCGTCCACTATCTGGCCCATATCCACCGTGGTCTTCATCATCTCGGAGCGCCCCATCCGGGAAAACGCCAACAGGTCGTCGATCAGGTTCCCCATCTTCTTGGCGGCCTCGCTGATTACCTCCAAGTAGTGGCGGCTCTTGTCGTCCAAGGCCGTCAATTCCCTGGCGTTCAACAGGTCGACGAAACCGATCACGTGGCGCAGTGGGGCGCGCAGATCGTGGGAGACGGAATAGCTGAAGGCTTCCAACTCGCGGTTGCTCAGCGCCAACTGTTCGACCTGGGTTCTGAGCGCCGCATTCAGCTCTGCGATCTTCCCCTCGTTTTGCTTTTGCCGGGTTATGTCGCGGATCGCCGCGACCGCCCAGGTGCCGTCGCTGGTCTCGATCGGGGTGAGCATGATGTCTACCGGTATCTCGCGGCCGTCCTGATTGCGCCCGTACAGCTCCAGGCCGATCCCCATCTTGCGGGCTCTGGGGTCGGAGAAGTAGTTGCGGCGGTGTTGGCGGTGGCGCTTGTGATAGCGCTCCGGTATCAACTGTTCGATGCGGTGGCCGATCATCTCCTCGCGCATGAAGCCGAACAGCACCTCGGCCTGCTGGTTCACCCTGCGTATCAGCCCGTTGCTGTCGACCACCACCACCGCGTCCGGGGAGCTTTCGAAGAGACGTTCGAACATGTTGCGGCTTTTCAGCAGCGCCTCTTCCGTGTCTCGCCGCTCGGTGATGTCGCGGGTCATCTTTGCGAAACCGGTGACGTTGCCTTCCCGATCGTGCAAGGCGGTGATGGTGATGGCCGCCCAGAAGCGGCTGCCGTCCTTGCGCAGGCGCCACCCCATCACGTCCATGCTGCCGGCCGAGCTGGCGATTTCCAGTTCCCTTTGCGGCAAGCCTGCTTTTACGTCCTCCTTCGGGTAAAAGATCGAGAAGTGCTTGCCGATAATCTCTTCGGGACGGTATCCCTTGATCTGCTCTGCTCCCGAGTTCCACGACAAGACGTGACCTTGCGGGCCGAGCATGAAGATCGCGTAGTCCTTCACCTGTTCAACCATCAAGCGGAACTGTTCGTCGCTGGTCAACTGCTGCGTCTGTTTCTGATTGCGATCTGCCGCAGGCGGCGGTTGCGCCTTTTTGTCATCCGTATCGATCATGGCCGTTCGACTCCTGAAGGCCTTGAAGCTGCCTTGTTGCGCGTTGTTAACGGTTGCATCCGGTCATTATATAATTTTCCGAAAAGGTTTACAAACGATGCAAACCGACCGGTTCTCATCACCCTCGCGTCTCTCTCAGCCTTCGTGCCGCGGCGATCATATTGACCAGCGCGGCCTTGGTCTCCTGCCAGCCGCGGGTTTTCAGCCCGCAATCCGGATTCACCCAGAGCCTCCCTTTGGGCACGTATTTGAGCGCTCGCTCCAGCAGATCGCGCATCTCTTCAGGGGAGGGTATGCGCGGCGAATGGACGTCGTAGACTCCCGGACCGATGTCGTTGGGATAGCTGAAATTCTTGAACGCTTCCAGCAGTTCCATCTGCGAGCGGGAAGTCTCGATGGTGATCACGTCGGCATCCATGGCTGCGATATTGACCATGATGTCGTTGAATTCGGAATAGCACATGTGGGTGTGAATCTGGGTCTGGTCGCCGACGCTCGAGGTCGCCAGGCGAAAGCAGTCGACCGCCCACTGCAGATAGTCGTTCCGATCGCTGCGCCTGAGCGGCAATCCCTCGCGGAAGGCCGGCTCGTCGATCTGGATCACCGACAGCCCGGCCTGTTCCAAATCGCCGGCCTCGTCCCTGATGGCGAGGGCGATCTGCATGGCGGTTTCGCGCCGGGGCTGATCGTCTCTGGCAAAGGACCACTGCAAAATGGTGACCGGACCGGTCAGCATCCCTTTCACCGGCTTGCCGGTGAGCGACTGGGCGAAGGCGCTCCAACGCACGGTCATGGGCCCTTTTCGCTGCACGTCGCCGTAGAGCAGCGGCGGCCGGACGCAGCGGGAGCCGAAACTCTGCACCCAGCCGTTGCGGGTGAAGCAGCATCCCTCCAACTGCTCCCCGAAATACTGCACCATGTCGTTGCGCTCGAACTCGCCGTGCACCAGCACATCCATGCCGATCTCTTCCTGAAAGCGAATCGCCTGCTCGATTTCCCGCTCCATGGCCTGATCGTAGGCCGCTGCAGTGATCGTTCCCTGCCCCAGCCGGTTGCGCAGTTTCCGTATCTCGTCGGTCTGCGGGAAGGAGCCGATGGCCGTGGTGGGGAAAAGCGGCAATTTCAGCCTCTGCTGCTGCTTGACGTGCCGCTCGGCGAACGGACTTGCGCGCCGCAGATCCTGCGCCGCCACCTGCCGGACCCGCGCCTTGACCTGCGCTTTGTGGATCAGCGGCGAATTGCGGCGGCTTTCCATGGTCGCCCTGTTTTCCGCCAGCAGTTCGTTTTTCTCCGCCTCTGCGCCTTCGCCCGCTAGCGAGGCCAAGGTCGCTACTTCATCGAGTTTTTGCCGGGCAAAGGAGAGCCAGGCGCCGATCTCGGTCGGCAAGATCGCCGCATCGGTCTCCAGGCTGCAATCGTAGGGCACGTGCAAAAGCGAGCAGGAAGGCGCAACCAGCACGCGCTCGTCGCCGACCGCCTGCACGGCCCGCTCGATCAGCGCCAGCGAAGCGGTCAGGTCGTTCTTCCAGACGTTGCGGCCATCCACCACTCCGAGGGACAGGCTAAGCCCACGGGGGGCGGCGGCGAGCACGGCGTCGAGCTGATCCGGCGCCCGCGCCAGATCCAGATGCAGCGCGTGCACCGGAAGGTTGACGGCCAACTTGATGTTGTCCCTTAGCCCCTCGAAGTAGCTCGTCAGGATGATCTTCAGCTCCGGCACGGCGCGGGCTATCCGGGTGAACGCGCTCAGGTAGGCGGTGCGCGCCGTTTGATCCAGGTCCAGGGTCAGGAAGGGCTCGTCGATCTGGACGAACTCGGCTCCCGCCCGGCTGAGCTCCTGCAGCAGCTGGACATATACCGGCAGCAGGTTGTCCAGCAACTGGAGGCTGTGGAATCCCGATTCCTTTTCCTTTCCCAGCAGCAGGTAGCTGACCGGCCCGATCAGCACCGGCTTTGGCCGCAGCCCCAATTCCCGTGCCTCGGTCAGTTCCTCCACCGCTTTGCCCGGGTTCAGGGCGAAGCTCTGCTCCCGCTGGAACTCAGGCACCAGATAGTGGTAATTGGTGTCGAACCACTTGGTCATCTCCAGGGCTATGATGTCCAAGCCGTCCCGCTGATAACCCCTGGCCATGGCGAAATAGCGATCCATTTCCGGGGCTCCGGCAAGCGGCTCGAAGCGAGGTGGAACCGCTCCCAGGGCGATGGTCATATCGAGCACCTGGTCGTAATAGGAAAAATCGTTGCAGGGAACCAGATCCATCCCTGCTTGCTGCTGGATCTGCCAATGGTTCTGTCGCAGGGCTTTGCCGGCGGCGGCAAGTTCTTCACCGCTGTAGTGTCCCGCCCAGTAGCTCTCGCAGGCCGTTTTCAATTCCCGGTGCGCGCCGATGCGCGGATAACCAAGATTGTGGGTAAGCATAATTCTTCCTCCCGTGCATCGGATTATCTGTCCATTTTAGCTATGTCAGTATCAGCTGGCTCTGTGTCAGAAATGCGGATAGATTTGTCGTGGCTAATGCAGGCGAGGCCGTTTTTTTGAAGGTCTGTGGCCTCTCTTTGCCAGTGATGATCGTTTCCTGTGTCAGTGATGATCGTTCCCTTGCCAGTAATGGCCGCTGCCTTGTCAATTATGACCGCTTCCTTACCAGTCATCGTTGGCCCGTTTCAATGGCGATAGCCGCAACGCGAGCCAAAGTGTAGCTTGCAACTGCCGATTTACAATTGGAGAAGAGTCAACAATAAGAAAAGGGGTTGCGACCCGTGCCGCAACCCCTGATATTTATTCGTTTGCCTGCGGCGCTGTTTGCTGTCATGCCTGCCGCAGTTATTACTTCCTGTTGCTTGCGATACGCCGATCAACTTACCGGCGCTACGAAATCGAAACGCCGCCACCAGTTGGCTCCGCCGGCGGCGCCGCTGAATTCGGGACCGCCGTTTCCGTCGCGGCAAGCCGGCCCGAGTCCGGAGTCACCTTGCCACTGACACCTCGATGCGCCTCGGCTTCGCCGCCTCCGCCTTGGGCAGGCGCAGGGTAAGCACGCCGTTTTTGAATTCCGCCTTCACCGACGACTGGTCGATGACGTCGGGCATCTGAAACTGCCTGTAGTAAGGCGCCCAGCCGAATTCGCTATAAATCGGGCGCCCCGGCATTTCTCGGGAGACCGGCGCGTTGATGGTCAGGATCCCCTTTTCCACGCGGATGTCGATGGTCTGCTTGTTGGCCCCCGGGAGTTCCGCGGCCAGCAGCAGTCCCGACTCCTCCTCGGTTATGTTTACCGCCGGTCGCAAAAACCTCTCCGGAGCCCGCGTTTCTTCCCTGTCCTGTCCCTTGCCTTCCTGATTAGCTGCCGTCAAACCGTTCGTTGCCATGATGGAATCCTCCCTTTGCTCTGCATTGTGAATTTATGTCGATCTCTCTACGCGATCTGTATCTCGATCTTCCTGGGTTTGGCGCGCTCCGACTTCGGCATGGTGATGCGCAAGACGCCGTCCTGATAGTCGGCACTGGTCCTGTCGGGATCGATCTCGGTAGGGAGGTCGACGCTGCGGGAAAACTTGCCGAAGCCGAGTTCGCTTCTGTGCAACAGTCCGCTGGTTTCGGCCAGCGGATCCCTTTCTCCGGAGACGGTAACGGTCTGGTGCAGCAGGCTGAGCTGCAGGTGTTCAGGCTCGATACCGGGGAGCAGGGCATCGAGATACAGGTGCCCTTCGTCCTCGCTCATGTTCAGCAGCGGGAAGCGCCGTGTCGAGGTAGGGGAAAGAAAGGTGGTTGCCAGCGGGCGGGCAACCCCGGCGCCTCGGAAGGCTTCGTCCATCTCCCTTCTCAGATTGTCCAACTCATTGAAAATACCCCAGCTAGTCATTTGGATTACCTCCTTTTCCGTTTTTTTGTGCTGACTTCTGGCCGGAAAATAATAACGATTTTTGCAATGTCAAGGGGCGGTTTTGGGGGTGTCGGGGAAAAAAGAAACCCCCTCCAGCTGTAGGCTGTGAGGGGGGTTTTGGTGACACGGAAGATTGTCGGCGAGATGGAAATCGATCCGCAGCGGAACTCCGCTCGGGGGTGCTAATCCTCCGGCAGGTAGTCCGGCGGAACGGCAGACGGGGCGACCTGATAGTCGGGAGGAACGGGCGGGGCCGCCACGCGCCGCTGGCGATAGCTCCTTCTGACGGTGCCAGGGACCTGGTTGCCGCTCGCGTACATGCATTGCACGTAGCTGTTGTCGTAGCGGCGCTGGGCTTCGCGGCCATAAACCTGGCCGGCGTCGGAGCCCGAGGCGGTGCCGACCAACAGGCCGCTGCCGGCGCCAATCGCCGCTCCGGCGCCGGCATTGCCGGCGGCGGCGCCCAACAGCGCGCCGATCCCCGCTCCGACCACGGTGCCGACGGCTGCGCCGGAAACCGCATTCTGGTTGTAGTTGTCTTGGGCGCTCATGCCGATTTGTTGCTGAGCCCAGCGCCTGCAGGCAGCGTCTTCAGCCTGGAACACCTCGAACGGCTTACCCGGCGCCGGCAGCACCATGACGCTGGGACCGGCAGGAAGGGTCGCGCAGCCGGCGAGCGCCAGCAGCATTAATGCCGCCGGAATCCTCTGCATTCGATTTCGCATGGTTCACTCCTTTGTCTCAGGTGGGCCTGGAACCGGCGCAGTGGGCAGCACCTTCATCCATCCCTTCGGGCACCTTTTCACGTTCGGGTAGTACCCTTGCGGGTCCGGGCAGTAGTACCAATACTGCTGCTGCGGTTGCGCGGCCGGCTGTTGGATGTATTCCTGAGGCTCCTGCCGGATCACCACCGGCGGCGGGTAGGAGTAGGGATACGCGTACGGATACGCGTACGGATACGGCGCCCCCCACCATCCCGGACCCCATACCGGCCCGATCCAAACGCCACCCCTGAAATGCGCCTCCCCCGGCACCGAATGTGCCAGCAGAAGCACGACGATGACCAAGGCAATACTAGCGGCCTTTTTCATGTTCGCCTCCATCAAACGAAGATTTTCCATTAATATTCCATATTCCGCTTAATTGCAGTGCCGCGTCAAGGTCAATATCCGAGCGCTACTGCGCCGGAGCCTGATCGTGGTGCCCGAATTTCCGGAACTTGCCCTCGCGTTTCGCCTGCATGGCCCTGAGCTTCGTTACCTGGTCCGGGGTGAGCAGGGCGAGGAACTGCTTGGTCGCCTGCGCTCTCTTGACTGCCAGGTCCGCCTGTGCGGCAGCCACCTTGGCCGATTGCGCGCGAATCGCGGTTTCATCGGCGCTGCCCGACTGCACCAGGGTCCGCAGTTGCTGTCTGGCGCTCATCAGCGCCTCTCTCAGCGGCTTGTTTTGAGTTCGGTTTGCCTGGAACAGCTCCTTCGCCTGGCTCTTTTGTTGATCGGTCAGCCCCAGCTCCCTGGCCATCTTCTTGAAGAAATGATGGCGACCGCGATGGCCACCCTGGCCGAAGCGGCCCTGGTGCTGCTGGCACTCCACCTTTGGTTGATCGGCAGCCGAACCGGTGTCGGCGGCTGCTATCTGACTGGCGAAGGCCGTGGCTGCGGTGAAGCAGGTGAACAGTGCGATCTGCCTTAGCTGTGTTTTCATCCGATTTCTCCTTTTTGTAGGCAATCCCTGTGATTTCCCGGAATGGCTCCTTGTATGGGTGCAACATTACAGGCCAATTGTGGATGCATTAAGGAAGAAGTAAGAAAAAAGGTTGACAAATTGGCATCCCGGATATAGTTTAATATCAAATCAATTAATGGTGAACGATATGGGAACCAAATACAAAGGGAGCGATCGGGAAGTCAGGGCACTGAACAGCTACATCAAGCTGGTGCGGGCGACCGAGGCGGTGAACGCGCGCACCGGCCAGAATTTCGCGGCAGCGGGGCTTTCCATCAGCCAATTCGGCGTGCTGGAGGCGCTTTTTCATGGCGGTCCTCTCTGCCAGCGCGATCTGGCTCGCAAGATTCTCAAGAGTACCGGCAACATCACCATGGTGATCGACAATCTCGAGAAGCGCCGGTTGGTGCAGCGCGAGCGAGACACTGACGATCGCCGCTTCATCACGGTCCGGCTGACGGATGCGGGGAGGGAACTGATCAGCGCCATTTTCCCGCGTCAGGTGGCGGCAATTCAGGCGGAGATGGAGGCGCTGACCGAACAGGAACAGGAGGAGTTGGGGCGCCTCTGCCGCAAACTCGGCCTGAGAACGGGAGATGGCGGGAGCTTGTAGGGAAAAAATTTTTGCAGTTATGGTTTAAGTTTAAACCATTGAACGTCAACCTCACCACGACAGGCATCACAAAGGAGAAAAGACATGAAGAATCACCTGAGGAAATTAGTCACGCTTATCGCAACGATCACCACTCTCGGCCTGCCGGCCTTCGCCTTGGCCGACGCCTGGCAAATCGACCAGGACCATTCCAACGTCGCTTTCAAGGTTCGGCACATGATGGTGTCCAACGTCAAAGGGGATTTCGGCAAATTCAGCGGCGTGGTGGACATCGACGACAAGGACCGCAGCAAGTCGAAAGTATCGGTAAACATTGAGACCGCATCGGTAAATACCGGCGTCGCCAAGCGTGACGATCATCTCAGGAGCGCGGACTTCTTCGACACCGGCAAATTTCCGGCCATGACCTTCGTGTCCAAAAAGGTGGTGCCGTCGGGCAAGGATAAGCTCAAAGTTACCGGCATACTGACACTGCACGGCGTCAGCAAGGAAGTTGTGCTCGACGTGGAGGGACTGACCGGAGCGTCCAAGGATCCGTGGGGTAACCTGCGTCGCGGCGCCTCCGCCAGCACGCGGATAAGCCGCAAGGATTTCGGCCTGGTATGGAATGCCGCCCTGGAAACGGGCGGAGTGGCCGTGGCCGACGAGGTGCTGATCAGCCTGGAAGTCGAGATGACCAAGAAGTAGCAAGGAACCCGTGTTGACAAGGAAGTAGGAAGTAGCAAGAACCCGAGTGGCAACGCAGCAATGAATCGAATAGCAACGGCGTCGGCACTGGGGTGCCGGCGCTGTTTTCGCGGGATCTCTTGAATTCTCGGCGACACTGGCTAGACTTTGCCTGTTCTTTTTAAGAGAAGGGGGGCAATATGAAAGGGCAAGTTAAATTGCTGTTGCTGTTACTGGTTGCACCTTGCCTGTTATTGACGCTGGCGAGCGATGACTGCTTCGCCGTCTCTGATTGCCTCTATGAAGGCGTGAGTTTTTCGGACGGCGCGGTCTCGTGCCAGACCGGGCATCAATTCAGGTGCAACGATGGCTCGTGGTCTTCGCTCGACCTCAGCTGCGCTGCTCCTGCTCCGTCGCCGACCGTTATCAATCCGGCCGATTGCAACTGCACGCCGGCGGAATTGGCCAATTGTGACTCCTCTGGCCAAGCCTGTTGCGTCTCGATAGAATTCGGCAGGTGCGTCAAAAAATGCTGCCAAAGACAGTAACCAAAGACAGTAACCAAAAGGAGACAGTCATGGGCAAAGTATTGATAGTTTTTTACAGTATGTACGGCCACATTCAGAAGATGGCCGAGGCGGTGGCGGAAGGCGTGCGCGAGGTTCCGGGTTGCGAGGCCATCATCAAAAGGGTGCCGGAGACGCTGCCCGAGGAGGTGCTCGGTTTGATGGGCGCCCTGGAGGCGCAAAAGGGGTTATCCCATATTCCGGTGGCAGCGGTGGCGGATCTGGTCTCGGCCGACGCCATCATCTTCGGGACGCCGACCCGTTTCGGCAACATGTGTGGTCAGATGCGCCAGTTTCTGGACGCCACAGGGGGGCTCTGGGCGCAGGGTGCGCTGGTCGGCAAAGTCGGCAGCGTCTTTACCAGCTCCGCGACCCAGCACGGCGGCCAGGAATCGACCATTCTCAGCTTTCACACCACGCTTTTGCACCAGGGCATGGTGATTGCCGGACTTCCTTATGCCTTTGCCGGTCAATCCGACAATGCGGAGATCACCGGTTGTTCCCCCTACGGAGCCAGCACCATAGCCGGAACCAAAGGGGAGCGCACCCCAACGGCAAACGAACTGGCGGGTGCGCGTTTCCAAGGGAAGTACGTGGCGAATCTTGCCCGGAAACTGCGGGTCGAGTAGAAAAAGCGGCGTGACTCCCGTAGCGCAAGCGCCCCTTCCGGGCAATCCGGTCGGGGCGCTTTCTTATGATTCGTATGCTTGTTTTTAAGGAATCCAGCATGAACAGCTGTCAAGAAGGGCCAAACGAGGAGTTGCTGCAGGCAATCGTTGAATTCAACCGGGGCGACTGGTTTGCATGCCATGAAACCCTGGAAGAGCTCTGGGTAGGTGCGAAAGGGGAATTGAGGGCCTTCTATCAAGGCACGCTGCAAATCGCAGTGGCGTTGCATCACTGGCGTAACGGCAATTACCGGGGCGCCCAGATCCTGCTCAAGGGTGGAAGCGATTTGCTGAATCGCGTGCCGCCGGTCTGTCTGGGGGTGGACGTGACGCGGCTTATCAAGGATGCCGGGGCCTTGAGCGATGAATTGAGCGCGCTGGGGGAGGAACGCATGTCGGAACTGTCGGCGCACCTGATCCCGATGCTTAGGGCAAAGGGCAAAGGGCTAAGGGCTAAGCGCTAAGGGGCCAAGGGGCCAAGGGGCCAAGGGGCCAAGGGGCCAAGGGACCAAGGGGCCAAGGGGCCAAGGGACCAAGGGGCCAAGGGG
>CAIYDQ010000306.1 GCA_903925075.1 uncultured Geobacter sp. | reverse complement strand
GCTATCTCGCTGATGCTGCCGATGATCTGGTGGATGCTTTCCCCGACGCTCTTTAATTCCGCTGTTTCCCTGGCCGCATTCGACACCTCGGCCACCGTCTCCTTCATCTGGGCGATGTTCTGCTGTACGGCTTGCATTCCCCGCAGCGCCTCGGCCTCGGTCTCCTTGGTCTTCCCGCGGACCGATTCGGCGATGTCGCGCACCGATTCCGAGGTGCGGCGCAGTTCCTCGGTCGCGTTGGAAACGTCGCCGGCGCGCTCCCGCTCGGCGCGGCTCCCCGTTGCTATTTCGCTGGATATCTCCGTTATCTGCAGGGACGAGTGCCCTATCTGCCTGCTGGCGTCGTTGATGCTGCGCAGGATGGCCGACAATTTATCTATGACGCTGGCCATGGCCCGCAGCAGCATGCCGGGCTCGTCGGCGGCCGGGGCCTCGATCACCAGATCCAGGCGTCCGAGCGCCAGTCTGTCCGCGACCTCAATCGCCTGCAGCAGGGGACGCGACACGTAGCGTCGGGTGGAAACGAAGAGCACGGCGATGATCATGAGCAGGATGGCGACCGATACCAGCAGCAGGCTGTTCCTTATGTCGCGGCTCATCTGGGTGACCTCGCTCACCGGTCCGCTGGCGGCGATCAGCCAGTTCCATTCGCCGTAGCCGGCAAAGGAAACGATCTGCTCCGCCCGGTCGGCGTGGCCCGAGTTGCGCTCCAGGGTGAAACGGGTCATGCCTTCTTTCTTGTCCAGCATCTCCTTGATCACCTGGCGGCCGTCGCGCCCCTTGAGATCGATCAGATTTTTCCCCTCGCTGGAGGGATGAATGATAGCCGTACCCCGATCCTTGCCCGTGTCCAGCACGAAGACGTAGCCGTTGCCCCCGATTTTCACATGGCTGATCTTGTCTTTCAGGCTCTGCATCCCTTCGCTGAAATCGAGCCCGATAAAGAGCAGGGCGATGACCTTGCCGCCGTCGCCCAGCACCGGATGGTATCTGGTCATGTAATCTTTGCCGAACAGGCGCGCCTTCCCCAGGAATTCCTTGCCGGCGATCACGGCCGGGTAGGCGGGGTGGGACTTGCCGAGCAGGGTCCCCACGGCGCGTTCGCCGTTTTCCTTTTTCAGCGAGGTGGTGATGCGGACGAAATCGTCGCCCTGGCGGGCGAACACCGTGGCCACGCAACCGGTCATGGCGCTGAAGCGGTCCACCTGTTCGAAATTCAGATTGAGCGGGACGCCGTTGGCGCTGAGAGTCGGGGTGGCGCTGCCGCCGATGGCGACGGTGCGAGCCTCGTCCAGGCGGAGTTCGCTCGGCAGGGAAGCCACGAAGACGTTTCCCAGGCGCTGCGCGCTCTGCTGGAGGCTTTTGCTGTAGGCGTCGATCATGTCGACCACCAGCAGGTTGGTCTTGCGAAGCTCCTCGAAACTTTTCCGCTCCACCTGACGCGAGACCATGCCGGTCAAGAGAAAGATGACGATGGCAAGTAGCGCTGAGATGGAAACCGCCTGAGCGATAATGAGTTTGGATGCCAGGGATAGGTCGCGCAGGCGCATAAAACTCCTTCCGGTAAAATTAAGTATTCATCCGTCAAATTTATTGCTGGTTCTTAATACCTTGAGAATTAAATTACAAGGCAAAAATGACCTGCAAAAAACTAGCACGACGTCTCAGTTTCAAGGAAGTTTTGCGCGGTAAACCTCAGGTTCTATTCCTTCTTGATAACTAAGCCATTGTATTCTGGTCAGGCTCGGGTTTAACGTGTATTTCCCTAAAACTCCAGCGTTCCCAGGCTGCGACTTTTTGCCTGAGGTCGTGGCGTTTTATGTTTTGTTTTTAATATTTATTGCGGCAGGCGGGAAATGTTTAGAACGAAGTGTCCATTGTAATTTGGAAAAAGTTCGCTTCCCGGGGGCTCGGGTGCATGCCGCGGCAGGGGGACGCGAGGCTCGCCCCTGCCGAAACCCGGCTACGAAACGCTTCACATTGGCGCTTGGATATGTTACCAGTAGCCAATCTTCCCCCGACCTCACCGTTGCGGGGCTGCCCTTCGGGGTACTACAATAGCAAAGGAGCTATGAATGAAGCGAATTGGAATTTTGGCGGCAGTGCTGACATTGTTTGTTGCAACCGGGGCCATGGCTGAGGAAGCCGCCGAGCATCATCACGCGGAAAGCGAGCACAAGCTGCTGGTCACCGACGTGCCGGATCCGGGGCAGATAGAGGCTCGCGTCGACTATGTCTACAGCTACGCCGAAGGCAAGAATGAATTTGGCGCCAAGATCAAGGACGAGAGCAGCGCCGCCGCGGCGTTTTTGAGCGCCGGCGTCTTTAAAGGACTCAAGCTCTCCGCAACCGTGCCGTATACCTTCGTCCAGCATCAGGAAGACACCAAAATCCAGGGATTCAACGACATCGTGCTGGGCGCCCGGTTCTCTCCGACCAAGGGCTATCTGCACCTGCCGGTGGAGTTGGCGGTCGGTTTGGATTGGCAGTTGAACAGCGCCAGCACCAACCCCGGCAAGCCCGGCATGGGGCTCAATATGTATTCCCCCTATGTCGCCGTGTCCAAGTCCCTCGGCATGGCCATTCCCTACTTCAAGTACCAGCCGGACTTCGTCGTCAACCACGGTGACGATTACACCAACCACAACCTGCTGCTGGGCGCCGAGATCGAGGCCTGCCACAGCGCCAGCCTGGACGCCTCGGTAAAGCTTACCGTGAACGGCTCCCGCACCGGCCTCAAGTCCTCCACCGACGTCGAGTTTGAACTGATGCCCTACATCAACATCGCCAAGAACACCTACCTGCTGCCTCGGATCGCCTATAAATTCATCGGCGACCTGGAAGACACCGCCGGGGTCAAGGTCGCTAAAGACCTAGGGGAGTTCAAGACCGGTCTGGGCCTGTATATTCTGTTTTAATTTGCATTTTGGGATGGTTTTGGTTAGACTTCCGCACTTGCATGCAAATATTAAAAAGTGGTCATACCCGGAGGCTCTCATGGAACGGACGTTTATCGCATTCGTATTGGCATTTTTACTGGCGGGAGCGAACTGCCTGGCGGCTGAATCCGGGACGGTCGACCCTATCAACGGCAAGCCTTGTTACAAGTGCCACCGCAGCAAGGTGAGCGGGCCCAACATTCACCCGGCCCTGGCCGACAACCAGTGCGAACCGTGCCACGCTACCACAGGCGGAGACCATAAGATGAAACTTGGGCTCTACAACGTCAAAGACAGGAGCGCCAAACTCTGCTGGGAATGCCACGACAGTCTGGTCGGTCAAAAAAGCGTTCACCCGATCATCACCGAGGAAGGGTGCCTGGGTTGCCATGCCCCGCACAGCTCCACCCTCGGCAAGTTGCTCAAGGCCACGCCTCCGGTGCTCTGCTTCAGGTGCCACGAGCAAAGTCTGGTGGACGAGAAAGAGACCCAGAAGGCCACCAACTTCCGCGACGGCACGCAAAGTCTGCACTTTGTCCACGCCGGCAAAAACGGCATTCCCTGCCTTACCTGCCACGATCAGCACGCCAGCTCGCAGCTGCACCTGCTCCGTACCAAGGGGACCAACGGCAAAGAGGCGGTGACCATAACCTACACCGCAACCGACAAGGGGGGCAACTGCACGGTCAGCTGCCACGATCCTCTGGGTTACGAAAGAAAGTAGCCGCGAGCAGATATTCCCTGTAGACCAGACCCGCCGGCGCTCCCGGCGGGTTTTTTATTGGTCCCTGGCCGGCCCAGCTAATGAGGAATGCGTTGATTTTTTCACAACAACTTTATATAGTGATCCGATAGCCAAAACCGAAAAAGGATGGACCTATGGTACGAACTATTCTCACCTACCCGGACCCGGAGTTGAAGAAGCGCTCCAACCCGGTGACGGTGATTACCGACAAAACGCGCGAACTGGTGCGGGATATGGCCGAGACGATGTACGACGCCCCCGGAGTCGGTCTGGCGGCGCCCCAGATCGGGGTGCACCAGCGGGTGATCGTCATCGACGTATCGGCCAAGGACGAGGCGCCGCAACTGATCGTCGCCATCAACCCGGAGATCGTCCATGGCGAAGGGGAGGAGTACGAGGAGGAGGGATGCCTTTCGGTCCCCAAGTACTCCGCCAACGTCAGAAGGCATGCCCGGGTGGTGGTGAAGGCGCTCAACCTGGACGGCGAAGAGGTCGTATTCCGGGCCGATGAGCTGTTGGCCATCGCTTTCCAGCACGAGATCGACCACCTGGACGGCATCCTGTTCATCGATCACCTCTCCCCGCTTAAGCGCGGCATCTTCCGCAAACGCTACCAGCGCGCCCAGGAAGAAGCCAAGGAACTGCACCGGTGACGGGGATGCGCATAATTTTCATGGGGACCCCCGAGTTCGCCTGCCCGACGCTAAAGACGCTGATCGAGCGGGGCGAGCAGGTGGTGGCGGTCGTGACCCAGCCGGACCGGCCCAAGGGAAGGGGGCAGCAGACGCTCCCCCCGCCGGTGAAAACGCTGGCGCTTAAGCACGGCATCCCGGTCATGCAGCCTTTGAAGGTGCGCCACCCGGACGCCATCGAGGAGATCAGGGCGCTCAAGCCGGACCTGATCGTGGTGGTCGCCTTCGGGCAGATCCTTCCCAAGGCGCTCTTGGAGATACCGAGGTCGGGTTGCGTCAACGTGCACGCCTCGCTGCTGCCGCGCTACCGCGGGGCCGCGCCGCTCAACTGGTGCATCATCAACGGGGAGACCGAAACCGGCGTCACCACCATGATGATGGACGTCGGCCTGGACACGGGCGACATGCTCTTGAAGGCCGTGACGCCGATCGACCCGGACGAGGACACCTCCAGCCTGCACGACCGTCTATCGCAACTGGGCGCGGAACTGTTGGCCGAGACCATCGAACGGTTGGCAGCGGGCGGGGTGGCGCCGGAGAAGCAGGACGACGCCCTGACCTGTTACGCACCGATGCTGAAGAAGGAGGACGGCCTGATCGAATGGGGTAAGGACGCGGCCAGCATCAAAAACCTGGTGCGCGGCATGACCCCCTGGCCGGGCGCCTACAGCCACATCGACGAAAAGCTCCTGAAGGTGTTCCGCGTGCAGGTCGGCTCGGGAGCCGGCAGGCCGGGCGAGATCATCGCCGCGGGGCGCGACGGCATCGAGGTCGCCTGCGGGGAGGGGAGCGTCGTCATTTACGAGTTGCAGTTGGAGGGGAAGAAACGACTGCCTGCGGCGGAATTTCTGGCCGGTTGCAAGCTGGAGCCGGGAGCGACGCTGGGCAAAAAGGGGGCCGCCCTTGAGTAAGGGGGATTCTCAGCAAGAACCCAAGAAGCGGCTTTTCGTCGCTCTCATGGGGGTGACCTGCATTTTGGTGGTGGGGCTCATCTACCTCGGCTGGTGGATACCGACCATGGGGCTTGCCAACATCCATCCCGAGCTGCCGCGCCTGGCCGGCATGGTTTTCGGCGTGCTGTCCGGAGCGGCCCTGTTGGGAACCCTGCTCTTGGTGCTGACCACGGCGCTTGGCAAGGACATCCTTTTCACCAAGTTCATGCGCGGCGTGGTGATCAAGTTCCTGCTGCCGCTCATCGAGCAGATCGGCCGGCTGTGCGGCATCTCCAAGGACACCATCCGCCAGTCTTTCGTCGCCATGAACAACAGCCTGGTCATCTCGCAGCGGTTGAAGATCAAGCCCGATCGGATACTGATCCTGCTCCCGCACTGCCTGCAGTTGTCCGATTGCGAGATCAAGGTGACCGGCGAGATCGGCAAGTGCCTGCGCTGCGGCAGGTGCGACATCATGGGGCTCGCCGATCTGGCCCAGAAATACCAGGTGGACATCTCCGTCGCCACCGGCGGCACCCTGGCGCGCAAGGTGATCATCGAGAAGCGGCCCAAGCTGGTGCTGGCCGTCGCCTGCGAGCGCGACCTCACCTCGGGGATCAAGGACTGCTATCCGCTGCCGGTGATCGGCGTTCTTAACGAGCGCCCCTTCGGTCCCTGCTTCAATACGCGGGTGGATGTGGAGAAGCTCGATGAAGCGCTGCGCTCCGTGCTCCTCTAGCGCCGCCATGCACGCCGAGCTTTCCGGCAGGCCCGCTCGCCTTCCTGCCGCACCCTCCGACCGTCCGTCTCTCAGTCTCGCTGAACCTTCAGCAACGTCAGTCGGGCCCGGTTTCTCCCGAGCCGCACCCTCGCCGCTGCTCTCCTTGCTGTTTTTTACGCTGCTGGCCTTGGCGCTGGCCTCGGTCGGACAAGCCGCGGAGATCGCCGATTACCGGGTGATCCGGCAGGCGGCGAGCGACGCGGCCGGGCGGCAAATGGTCGCCATCAGAAGCTTTACAGCCGACGGCGTGCCGCATCTTTTGGCAGTCGACCCGGTTGCCTTGACAAGCTACGATCTTCCCGCCTCGCAGCTGAAGCTCTCCGGAGCATCCGCCGACGCCGCACTTAGTTCCACTCCCTATCTGAAGGCGTTAACCCGCTACAGCTCGCCCCCCTACCGGTTGCAGAACGCCGGCGCCATCCGGGCCGAAAACGCCGCGGACGGCGTCTTCCTCACCGTCGATCTCTGTCCCTCGAAGCGTCCCTTCGAGCGCGGGCTGTTCGAGGCCGCCTGCGCGCTCGGCCACGGCGCCCCGACGCCGGTCGCCGTGGCGGTATCCGGCGTGTGGCTCGTCAGCCATCCGGACGAGATCGCCTATCTGAAGGCGGAAAGCGCGGCGGGGCGGCTGGCCATCACCTGGGTCAACCACTCCTATCATCACGTCTACGACCCCAAGGTAGCGCTTGCTCAAAACTTCCTGCTGACCCCGGGGACCGACTTCTCCGCGGAAGTGCTCGATCTGGAACGGCAACTGCTGGCCCGCGGCCTGGCGCCGTCGCCGTTTTTCCGCTTTCCGGGGTTGGTCTCCGACCAGGCCGCCGTGCTGCGCCTGCGCGAGCTCTCCCTGATCCCGATCGGCTCCGACGCCTGGCTCGCCAAGGGGGAGTCGCCCCGCAAGGGGAGCTTCATCCTGGTGCACGGCAACGGCAACGAGCCCAAGGGGATCAAGCTGCTGCTGCCGATGCTCAAAAGCAAACAACTGCGGCTCTTGCCGCTCCCCGCCGCCTTCGGTGATTGATCATGAAAAAGTTCGTCCTCGCCCTCGTCATTTCCCTGCTCCCCTGGCTGCTCGGCGCGGCAGAGCAATCCGCTGCGGCTGATGCTGCCAAGGAACCCGGCGCGGCCAATGCGCCGGCGCGCTATGCCGTCGCCATAACCGCCGCCCCGGTTCTGAACACCCCCGCCTTTGGCAAGGTCTTCGGCGGCACGGTTACGCTCGATCCCTGCCGGCAGGTGCGGCCGATCGAGTTCGTCGCCCTTCCCGGAACGCTCTTTCGGATCGAAGGAGAAGAGACCGACGGCGGCATCGACGTCTACCGGGTCAGCAGCAACGATTACCCCTATCGATCCAAGACCGGCTACTACGTCGACGCCAGGTTCCTGAAACCGGTCTCCGCCGGGGCGCGGCAGGAACGGCCGCGAGCGCTCCCCGGTTTGGCCGAGGTGCAAAAGCGACTGCTGGCGGCGTTGGGAAAGCCCTACGTCTGGGGCGGCAACGTCAAGGACGGAGCGCCGCTTTTGCGGGAGCTTTATCCGCAGGGCGACCCGCTGGCCGGAGTCGACTGTTCCGGTCTTTTGTACCAGGCGACCGACGGCTTCACGCCCAGGAACACCTCCACCCTCACCGGTTTCGGGACGGCGCTGCCGGTGGCCGGGCTGTCCGCCGAACGAATTGCGCAAAAGCTGCAGCCGCTCGACCTGATCGTTTGGAGTGGGCATGTGATGATCGTGTTGGACCGGGATTCCTTCATCGAAAGCGTGATGGGGTGCGAGGGGGGAGTGAGCGGGGTGCGGCTGACTCCGCTGCGAGACGGCCTGCGGCGGCTGATGAAGCACCGGCAACCGCTGGACGATTATGCTAAGGGCGCTAAGGGCGCCGGAGGCAAGGGGTTCGTGGTCCGGAGATGGTTTGCGCGCTGAGGCAGGAGACGGAAAGTTCTCCTCATACTCTAAATGCATCAGTGCAGGATCGGCTTCTTGATTATCCCCCCGCTGGCGTCGGCCAAGGGATGGACCACCACAAAGGCGCTTTCGTCGATTTCACCGGCCACGCTCTTGACCCTGCCGATCTCCAACCTGGTGACGACGCAGTAGAGTATGTTGAGATCCGCTCCGGTCATGCCGCCGCGCCCCTTGTAAATGGTCACGCCCCGGTTCAGCACGCGAACGATGCTTTCCCTGATCTCGTCGCTCTTCTCGGAGACGATGATGATGGCGGTGTACTCCTCGATGCCGTGAATCAGAAAATCCACCGTCCGAGAGGCCGCCAGGTAGGTGAGGATCGAATAGAGCGCCGATTCGACGCCGAGGAAGAAAGCGGCGGCACAGAAGATGAAGATGTTGAGAATAAGAATTACGTCTCCCACCTTCAGCAGGTGACTCCCTTTGCTGATCAACAGCGCCGCGATCTCCGTCCCGTCGAGCACCGCGCCGCCGCGCATCGCCATGCCGATTCCCGCGCCGATGAAGAACCCGCCGAAGACCGCCGTCAAGAGCTTGTCCGGGGTCACGTCGGGAAAGTTGACGACGGCCAGGCAGCCGGAGAGGCCGGCAATGGCCAGAGCGCTCTTTAGGGCGAATTTCCCGCCCAACTGCCGGTAGCCCAGCGCGATGAACGGCAGGTTGATGACCAATATCAGGGCCGATAAAGGGAGTCCCGATACATCCGAGAGCAGCATCGAGATACCGGTTACGCCGCCGTCTATGAACCGGCTGGAAAGGAGAAAACCTTTCAGCCCGAAGCCGGCGGAGAGGATGCCCGCCGTCACCAGCAAGAGGTTGATCGCTTCCCGGAAGAACGGTTTCACCTTTCGCCTCCTCACCCTCCTCATCCGCTTGTGTCGCTACTTTCAACTCATCGAGCTAAGTTCGACCATCCCCTTTTGCATCACGGCGGTTGTCCCCCTCCACCCCGTGTCCCTCTACTCAGCGCAGCAGGAGAGCCGCTCCAGGTCGCGGCGGAAACCCTGGGCGCAGAGCCTCAGCCCTTCCCCCATGGACGGATAGACGTGGATGGTCTCGGCCAACTGGGCGACGGTCATGCCGCAACGGATGGCGAGCGCTGCTTCGTTGATGATGTCGGCCCCCCGGTGCAGGCAGAGATGCACGCCCAATATCCTGCCGCTCCCCTCTTCGGCGACGATCTTCACCGCGCCGCTCAGCGCTCCGGTGACGTGCGACTTGGGGATGGCGGAGGCGGGGATGGCGTGGCTGATCACCTGGAAGCCGGCCTGCCGCGCCCCCTCCTCGGTGTAGCCGACGGTGCCGACCTCGGGATCGGTGAAGATGGCCATGGGAATGCTCTGGTAGTCGAGCGCGCAGCGGCACCCCTCGTCCAGCATGTTGTCGATGGCGGCGATCCCCTCCCGCGCTCCGACGGTCGCGATCTGCATCCCCCCGGTCACGTCCCCCGCGGCCCAGATGCCGGGCGCGCTGGTGCGCAGCTCACGATCGACCTTGACGAAGCCTCTGGCGTCGAGCTCGACGCCCGCCTGCTCCAGTCCGATGCCGTTGCTGGCGGGCGAGGTGCCGACCGCCAGCAGCAGCTGCTTGGAGTCGAAATGGGCCGGCTCGTCTCCCACCCGGGCGTCCACCCGAACCCCGCCTTGGTGCGGCGACACCGAACAGACGGCGACGCCGGTGACGATGCGCATTCCCTCCGCCTCCAGCGTCTCGCGCAGCGCCTGCGCGGGTTCCGCCTCCACGGCCGGCAGCAGCGAGTCGCCGTGCTCCAGCACCGTGACCGGCACGCCCAGCCGCAGGAACATCTGGCCGAGCTCCAGGGCGATCACCCCACCGCCGATGATGGTGAGGGAGACGGGAAGCTCCTTCAGCAGCAGGGCGCTCTTGCTGGTCAGATAGGGAACCCGCTCCAGCCCGGGGATGGCGGGGATGCGCGGATAGCCGCCGGTGGCGATCAGGAAGCGGTCCCCCTTCAGGATCTGTTCGCCGACCTTGAGGGCGTCGGCGGCAAGGAACACCGCGTTGCCTTTGATAAGCCTCAGGTCCGGCACGGTTTTCAGCACGTTCAGATATTTGCTTTGCCGCAGTTCGTTCACCACGGCGAATTTGTGGGCGTCGAGCAGGGGGAAGTCCGGAAGAAGTTCCGAGCGGGTGCCCAGGCCGAGCCTCTCGCCGAGTTCGGCTTGGCGGCGGAAGAGGGCCGCATGGATCAAGGTCTTGCTCGGGATGCACCCCCAGTTGATGCAGGTGCCGCCGAGGACGCTTTTCTCTATCATGACCGGCCGCGCCCCTTTGGCCTGCGCTCGCAAGGCGGCGGCGAAGGCGGTGGAGCCCGAACCTAGAATGATAATCTCCCGGCCGTCGTTCATGGTCATTTTCATCTCCTTCACCATCTTACAATGAAGACTGCATAAGGGTAAACAGCAGAATAGCAGAGGCGCGCCGGCTAAGGCTTGCTTAAAAGGGGAGCCGCAGCGCGAAGCCGCCCGCCGAGTTCCCTCTCCGTCAGGATAATCCTTGACACCGGTCTTGATTAATTGTAATCTGGCGGGCCTAACTCTCTGTATACAGAGCTTTTTCCTTTGTTGTAGCGACATTTTCATATCACGATTTTACCGG
>CAIYDQ010000305.1 GCA_903925075.1 uncultured Geobacter sp. | reverse complement strand
AGGAAGTCCAGCAGGCGCGAGTCATGTAGTGTGACCTCCTTGTTTAGATCGTATTTACTCCGCAGATGTACAGCCATGGCCTTCGACGCCGTCATTAGAAACGTTTTGATAGGTTAAGGCAGATTCACCGGGAGTCGCTGTGATAAGTCATGAATGATTAATAAAAAAACATCTGGCTGCCACCCTCGATCGGTCGATGGGCCCGGGGAATTTTTCCACCGCGCCTGTTGATAACTTGCCCTTGGCTGTGGATATGTTTCCCGATTGTGACGCAAGTTTCGGTACTTTAGCGTCTTGCATAATAAACGGGCAGATAACGTAACTGCCTGTAATAGCGTAGCAAAGACTTTACGGTATAGTTGGCTGCCCGATATATTGCCGGCCCGGCCGCGAAAAGACCGTCACAGAACTGCAAAAGTTGATAAATAACCCAAAACACGATAAAAAATCTTGTACCAGAAGTTCGTCGGCGGGAAGGAGCTATTGGCGGCATGTGGCGAGATTAATCTTTAATGACCCCAAGTATGGGCAGAGGGTTAAGCTGGCCCTCTTCGGCAATTCCTGATAAGATCACCACTCGCTAAAAAGCAGCGCGCGACTGCCATTGGCCGGAAAGCGCACTGCCTCCGTTGTAGAACTGCCAAAAAGGATACCTTCATGATTGCCCGTCCCACCCCCAAACACGGACCCCGCGGGGTCACCTTGCTGTACGAGGATGCCGACGTTCTGGTGGTGGACAAGCCCTGCGGCCTGTTGACCATGGGGAGCGAGCGGGACAAGTCGCGCACCGTGCATGCGATCCTCAACGATTATCTGCGCAAGGGGAACCCCAAGTCGCGCCACCGGGCCTACATCGTGCACCGGCTGGACCGCGACACCTCGGGCATCCTGCTCTTTGCCAAAAGCGAGCAGGCGAAGCTCTTCCTGCAGTCGGACTGGGAGCAGAGTTCCAAGAGCTACCTGGCGCTGGTCTTTGGTCATCTGAGCGAGCCGCAGGGGACCATCAGCAGCTATCTTGCCGAGAACGCCGCTTTCAGCGTCTATTCCACCCCCGACCCGGCCAAGGGGAAACTGTCGCACACGGCCTACACGCTGATCAAAGAGCAAAAAGGGCTGAGCCTGGTAAGCATCCAACTGTTGACCGGCAGAAAGCATCAGATCCGGGTGCACTTCTCGGAAAAGGGGCATCCGGTGGTAGGCGACCGGAAGTACGGCAAGAACCAGGCCTCGTACCCCAACCTGGCGTTGCACGCCCGCTCGCTTTGCTTCACCCACCCGGTAAGCGGCGCCCGACTGAGCTTTCAAACCAAGATTCCCGAGCTGTTCGGCAAGCTGGTCGGCAGCTTTCAGCTCCCCGACCATTGATACGCCGCGCGCCGTTTCGCCGCGCGTAGCGACACCGGCAAATCGCCTGGAGAGCATCCAATGAGACCTCAAACCATCCTTGCCGTTGACGATGAGCCCATTTTTCGGTTCCTGCTGGAGACGCACCTGCGCGAGGCGGGTTTCCTGCCGGTGACCGCCTGCAACGGGCTGGAAGCGCTGGCCGTCCTGGAGAGCCGACGGGTCGATCTGATCGTCTCGGATCTGGTCATGCCCGACATGGACGGCATCCGGTTGATCGAACAGGTGCAGCAGCGGCACCCGGGGTTGCCGGTGATCGTCGTCACCGCCCACGGCAGCGTGGAGGGCGCCGTGGAGGCGATGCGGCTCGGTGCCTACGATTATCTGGAAAAACCGTACAACCCCGGCGACCTGAAGATCACCATTCAGCGCGCCCTCGATTATCGGCACGTGCTGAGAGAGAACGAACAGATCAAGGGGCTGTTGGAGGACCGCTTCACCTTTCAGAGCATCATCACCGTCAATCCGGCCATGAAGCGCATGCTGGAGCTGGCCGCCAAGGTGGTTCCCGCCCGGCAGACTACGGTTGCCATCTACGGCGAAAGCGGCACCGGCAAGGAGGTGCTGGCGCGCGCCATCCACTTCGCCGGCAAGGGGCTTCCCGCCGGTTTTGTCGCTGTGAACTGCGCCGCCATCCCCGAATCTCTGTTGGAGAGCGAGCTCTTTGGCCACGTGCGCGGCTCCTTTACCGGGGCCGAACGCGACCGGGAAGGGAAGTTCAGCGCCGCCAGCGGGGGAACGATCCTTCTGGACGAAATCGGCGACATGCCGCTCCCCTTGCAGGCCAAACTGCTGCGAGTGCTCCAGGAGCGGGTCTTCGAGAAGATCGGCAGCAACGCGCCGCTGCCGGTCGAATGCAGGATCATCGTCGCGACCAACCGCGACCTGGCCGGGCTGGTCGCCTCGGGACGCTTCCGCGAGGACCTCTATCACCGGATCAACGTCTTTCCGCTCACCATCCCGCCGCTTTGCCGGCGCAAAGACGACATCCCCATCCTGTGCTCCCACATCTTGGAACAGTTGCGCCAGCACCTGGGCAAACCGGTTCCCGGCATCTCCCCCAAGGCCCTGGAGGCCATGCTCGCTTACCGTTGGCCGGGCAACGTCCGGGAACTGCACAACTGCCTGGAGCGGGCCGCCATTCTCACCGACGGCGGGCAGATCGGGCCATTCCAATTGGGGATCGCCGGCGCCGCTGGCGTGGAAAGCGTCGCCGGCAGGGACGCGGCTTCCTTCGCCGGCGCGGGCGACGGAGCGGACCTCGGCGCGGCCGACGCCGCGGACCTCGGCAGCTATCATCTGACGCTTCCCCTTGACCAGCTCTCCCTGGAGGCGCTCACCCTGGAGCGGTGCGGCGGCAACAAATCCAAGGCCTCGCAATTGCTGAAAATAAACCGCAAGGCCTTTTACCGCGGCTGAAAAGAGACGAACGCTCACCGCGAAGACGCGAAGAACGCCGAGAAATTCGAATCCTTCCCCCACCCGTCAATTCCTCACTGCAGCTGTCCCTTGCGGGGACATTGTCCCGCAAGGGGACAGCGTCCCCGGCCGACTCTTGTCCGTATCCTGCTGAAATTACGGCAAATGGCAACTTGGCATTACTCCTGCTATCCAAAGGGTAACGCATGTTTGATTGTCGCTGGCGGGGACAAGGGAACCGAAAGTCGATTGAGCGTATCCAGGTTAATCGCCAAGCCAATAGCAAGAGCAACCAGGAAAATAAGGGAGAAATGTCATGAAACGGTTCATCGGTCTCAAGGTGGGCAGCAAACTTTTAGCTGGATTCATCTCCGTCGCCATGATCGCCGCGGTCATCGGCGTGATCGGCATCAGCAGAATTCACCTGATCGACGACGAGGATACCAAGCTCTACGAAAAGATCACGGTTCCGCTGGGCGACATCGGCGCGATGTCGGTGGACTTCCAGCGCACGCGCATAAATCTGCGCGACGCGGTCGAGAGCAAGAACCCGGCCGATAGGCAGCATTACCTCGACAACATAGAGAAATTGCGCCGGGACATCGGCCAGCGGGCCGACAAGTTCGAGAAAAACATCCTGACCGACGAGGGGCGCAAGCTTTTCGATCAATTCAAGGAAGCGCGAAAGGTTTATGTGGCGTACGTCGACCAGATCCTGCAACTCGATCAGGCCGGCAACGACGCCGCGGCGATAGCCTTGCTGCAGGGAGACGCCAGGAAGGCGGCGCTAGCCGAGCAGGCGCTGCTGGACAAGCTGACCGAGTCGAAAGAGGCCCAGGCCAAGCTCACCTCGGACAACAACACGCGGGTGGCCCAAGCGGCCACGCTGCTGATGACCGTGCTGGTGGTGCTCGGCGCGGTGCTTGCGATCGCGCTCGGGGTGATCATCTCCAGGACCATCACCCGGCCGCTCGGCAAGGCGGTCGAGGTCGCCAACCGGCTGGCCGACGGCGACCTCACGGTTGAAATCGCGGCGACCTCCGGCGACGAGACCGGCCAACTGCTCGCCGCCATGGGGCACATGGTGGCGAGCCTGCGGGATCTGGTGAGTCAGACGGCCGAGATCTCCGGCGGCATAGCCTCCGCATCCAGTCAACTGCACGCCACCTCCGAGCAGATCGCCACCGGCGCCGAAGAAGTCGCCGCCCAAAGCGGCACCGTGTCCACCGCCAGCGAGGAGATGGCAGCCACCAGCCAGGACATCGCCCAAAACTGCGTGCTGGCCGCCGAGGCCTCCCGGCAGTCCACCGCCTCCGCCCAGTCCGGAGCCCTGGTGGTGCAGGAAACCATCACCGGCATGGGGGTGATCGCCGACCGGGTGCGCGAGACCTCGCACGCCGTCGAAGCCCTCGGCTCGCGCTCGGAAGAGATCGGAGAGATCGTCGGCACCATCGAGGACATCGCCGACCAGACCAACCTCTTGGCGCTGAACGCGGCCATCGAGGCGGCGCGGGCCGGCGAGCAGGGACGAGGCTTCGCCGTAGTGGCCGACGAGGTGCGTGCCCTGGCGGAGCGCACCACCAAGGCCACCAAGGAGATCGGCTTGATGATCAAGGCCATGCAAAACGGCACGCGGGACGCGGTCCGCTCCATGGAGGACGGGGTCCGGGAGGCCGAGAAGGGCGCGCTGAGCTCCCAAAAATCGGGCGAGGCGCTGGCGGAAATCCTGACGCGCATCAGCGAAGTAGGGATGCAGGTGAACCAGATAGCCACGGCGGCCGAGCAACAGACCGCCACCACCGCCGAGGTGACCAGCAACATCCAGCAGATTACCGAGGTGGTGCAGCAAACGGCCAGCGGCGCCGAGCAGACCACCGGCGCGGCCGCGCAACTGGCCCGGCAAGCCGTCGAGCTGCAGACCCTGGTGAGCAGATTCAGACTGGCCTGACGCCAGCGGCGAGCGCCGCCCTCCCTCAGGGGAGGCGGCGCTCGCTTTGCCGTCGCGGCAGCGCACCCCCTTTCCCTTCCAGAAAACGAGCGTCCCCATGCCAGTCGCCATTAACCGCAGCCTGAGAATAACCATCTACATCAGTCTGGCGCTTTTGCTCATGCAAGGAGTGCTGTCCTATGTGGTGTTCGACAACTTCCGTTCGGCCGTTCGCGGCAACGTGGAAAAACAACAATTTTCCCTGGTCAGCACCATGGCCGAACAGGTCGACCGCAAGATCCAGGGGCATATCCGCCTGATCGACGAGGTTGCCGGGCGGACTCCCGCGGACGTCTTCGCCGGCGGCAAGCGCGCGCAGCTTTACTTGCAAGAGCATAGAGAACTGACGGTGCTCTTTGACCGGGGGCTTTTCCTGTTCAAGGCGGACGGCGGACTTGCCGCCGCCTACCCTCGACAGCCGGCGGCGGGGGAGGCGGCGGGACGCCTTGCTCCCGGGGAGGTCGGCGAGCTGCTTGCCCGGCGCAAACCGCTGGTTTCCGCGCCCTACCTGTCGAGGGTCAGCGGAGATCCGGTCGTCATGTTCATCGCCCCGGTCATCGGCGGCGAGGGGAGCGTGAGAGGGATGGTCGGAGGGGAAGTGAGCCTGCTGAGCGACAATTTTCTCCGCAGCATCGCAACGGCCCGCGTAGGCAGCGGCGGCTACCTCTACCTTTTCGACAAGCAACGGACCATGATCGTCCATCCGGAGCGGTCGCGGATGCTCAAAAAGGACGTCGCTCCCGGAGTCAACTCGTTGTTCGATCGGGCGCTGACCGGCTTCGACGGGAGCGGAGAAACGGTCAATTCGCGGGGGCTGCACACCGTATCGGCGTTCGTGAACCTCAAATCGGCCCCCTGGATACTGGCGGCCAATTACCCGGCCAGCGAGGCCTATGCCCCCTTGACCCGCGCCAGCTGCAATCTGCTGATCGCCTTCACGATTTCCCTGCTGCTTTCCGGTTTGGCGCTGCGCCTGATCGCCAGCCGCATGCGGGGCGAGGTGGCCGGGCGCGCCGAGGCGGAGGGTCACGCGGGGCTGCTGCTGGAATCGGTGGGGGAAGGGGTGCTCGGGATCAGCGAGCAGGGAAGCATCAGCTTCGTCAACGCCTGGGCCTGCCGAATGCTCGGCTACGACTCACCGGCTGAGCTGCTGGGCCGGGACGCGCGCAAGACGCTGCACCAGGGGGGCGCCGCCTGCCCCGACTGTGCCCGCGACGCCTGCCTGATCCAGCCCGCCCTGGTGAGCGGCACGTCCCTGCATTCGGAAAACGAGCTGCTGTGGCGCAAGGACGGCTCGTTCTTCATCGCCGACTTTAGCTGCGCCTCGGTCTGGAGCGGAGGAAAACTCCACGGGGCGGTGATCACTTTCCGAGACCTCTCGGAGCGCAGGGAAGCGCAGCTGGCCCTTGAGGAGGCCAACCGCCGCCTGACGGAGGCGATCGAGCGCGCCAACCACCAGACGCTGAGGGCGGAGCGGGCCGACGCCGCCAAGGGCGAATTCCTGGCCACCATGAGCCACGAAATCCGCACCCCCATGAACGCCATCGTCGGGGTGAGCCATCTGCTCAGGGGGACCCAACTCACCTCCAGCCAGCGCGACTACCTGCAGACGCTGACCATTTCCGCGGACGCTTTACTGAGGATCATCAACGACATCCTGGATTTCTCCTCCATCGAGGCGGGCAAGCTGGAGATGGGGAGGGTCGAATTTTGCGCCGAGGAGGTGGTCGGCGAATTGATGGCCGTTTTCGCAGACAGGGCGCAGGAAAAGGGGATCGAACTGCGGGCGGAGTTCGATCCGACCATTCCGGGAAGGCTCTGGGGGGATCCGCAACGGCTTGCCCAGATTTTGAACAACCTGGCCGACAACGCCCTGAAATTCACCCGGTACGGCTACATCTACCTGGCCGTCGCCGTGGTCGAGCGCGGCCCGGCCGCCGTGGAGCTGTCGTTCACCGTGCGCGACTCCGGCATCGGCATCGGGGCGGAACACCAGGCGCAGTTGTTCCAACCCTTCACTCAGATCGACGGCTCCGCGACGCGCAGCCAGGGCGGCACCGGTCTGGGGCTCGCGATCTGCAAACGCTTGGTTTCCCTGATGGGGGGGACCATCTGGTGCGAAAGCCTCACCGGCGTCGGCAGCGCCTTTTGCTTCAGACTTCCCTTCGCCGTCGGCTCCGGCTCGTCCGACGCTCCCCCTCCCGTCGCGCCTCCCGCCTGGCAGCCGCTTTTTGGCGGGCAACGCATCCTGCTGGTCGAGGACAACGGCTTCAATCAGCGGGTCGCCGTCGCCTTGTTGGAAAAGGTGGGGCTGCAGGTGACGGTGGCCGACGGCGGCGCGCAAGCCCTGCAACTGATGGCTGAGCGCCAGTTCGACCTGGTGTTGATGGACATTCAGATGCCGGACATGGACGGGTTGACGGCGTCGCGCCGCATCAGGAAGCTGGCGCGCCCCGGCGCCGCCACCGTCCCGATAGTGGCGGTCTCGGCAAACGCCCTGGAGCGGGACGTCAAGGAGAGTCTGGCTGCCGGCATGAATGCCCATCTCGGCAAGCCGTTCACTCCGGACTTACTCTATGGGACCATCGCCCGCTGGCTCTGTGCCGGGGGTGGTCAATCGTCGGCGAGCGGCGCCGTACCCGGGGAGGAGTGGAGCGTGAAGCGCGACACGCAGGAAGACGAACGCGACACGCAGGGCGAAAAGCGCGGGGAGGAAGACGAGAAGCCGGACCGGAGGAGCGAGAAGGGCGACACGCAGGGGGAAGAGCGTAAGAAGGATGGCGAGAAGCGCGACACGGAGGGCGAAGAGCGCGAGAAGGAGGGCGAGAGGCCGGACGGGGAGGGCGAGCAAGAGCCGGAGGCGCAGGAACTGCTCGATGTCGAGACGGGAATACGGCAGATCGGGGGGGATCGAGCCCTGTACCTGGAGCTTTTGAACCGGTTCGTCCAGGAGTACGGCGGCAAAGCGGAAGAAGCGGGGCGGGAGGTCGACAGCGGCAACCTGCAAGGCGCCCTGCTGCTTGCCCATTCAATAAAGGGGATAGCCGGCGTGCTGGCGGCTCTGCCGCTTCAGCGCGCCGCTCAGGGTCTGGAGACGGGGCTGAGGAAAAACAGCGGCGGCATCGAGCCTTTGGTCGAGAGCTTTCGAGACCGGCTGACGGCGACCGTCGCTCAGGTTGAGCGGGAGCTGGCGGCTTGCTGAATGGGCCTACCCTGACGTCTCCAGGCGACTGGGGTTGTAGGGGCGAATCTTGTATTCGCCCTCGACCTCGCGGGGACCAGGGCGAACACAAGGTTCGCCCCTACGGTAAGCGAATCGCGCGGGGGGCCCTGGAGGTTTATGCCGGAACTGGGTACTAAGGGTGACGCGGCAAAGGCATGCAACCTTCTTCATGGAGGGCGCCAAGGTAGGTGGTGCGCAGTTGGATGAACGCCTGCGACAGACGCTCGATCAGCGTCTTGTGGCTGCATCCCACCAGTTCCAGCAAACCGTTTTGCTTACTCAAAATCAGGCGCTCGATCTGCGCGTATCTGCGGTTGATCTCGATATGGGTATGCCCCTGCGCGTGGCTGATCAGGCTCAGGGTCGCATCGGTCACGAAAACGTCGATGGAGTAGACAGCGGCCACCATCGGGCGGTCTTTTAGCTTGAAAACCACCCTGATCTCCGGATGGGGGAATTCGATGCCCGCCATATGGTCCGGGCCGACATCCCGCGATGCGGCTATCGGCAGCACTTCGAGAAAACAGTCGAGCAGAATGGAGTCGATGTTGACGGGGGTGTAGACGGGCAGCTTTTGTGCCGCGCGCGAGAATTGTTCGCCGTGTTCCAGATAAAGAGCGAGCTGCATATAACCACCTGCTGTTCGGATTTGGCGCTGCTTTGCCAGCCTCTTATAACTCTTTTTTGAAGCGAAGTCGACTTTTACTATGCAAGCGTCATCGCCACGGGAAGGATCGTCTGGCCCGGCTTTAGCGACCGGCCGTCGACTGGTTGCCGAACTCTGCGGGAAGTTTAGGTGTTTTTAGGGAGGAGGTCGTGTTGGTAAAGGCCGTGGAACTATTTTTGAAGGGAGGGTGGACCGCCGGAAACCAGTCAACCCCGCAACCCGTCAACAGCAACAATGCCGAACCTGCGATTATCCTGGTCACGCATCCTCCAACTCTATTCCATTGCGCCCGCTTCCCGGGCGTCTTCCCTGTCGGCGCCTTTCTCATGATAGCCTGCCGGATCACTGCATAATCTAACCCCATTTCCGTGATTGTCAATGGATCGGCGCTGTCCTATAATCCATGCTCGGAGCGGGCCGACGCCGACGTATGATGCGCCGGTTCGCATGGCAAATGGGACACGGATTGATGGCAACCGCATCGTCCGTGCCCGCGGTTGGAGGTTGCACTGTGAAAGCGGAAATAGTTTCCATCAGATATCGGATTCCCCTCAGCGAAGCCCAGACCGACAAACTCAGGCGCACCTGGCCAAACGGCGATCCTTTCTACCCCTATGAAAAAATGGAGCGTTTTTTGGCGCCCCTGCTGGTAGAGGATCTGAACTGGCACCACTATTCCGGCCCCTATCTCTATTTCACCGTTTACGGCGACGACATCGAGGCGACGCTCGCCGACGCCATGAAGGTGTTTGAAGACAAGCTCGGCGCGCTGAGCCGGGAAGCCCCGCCCAAAGAGAGGTCACGCCGATGAGCAATTTGATCAAGATCGTCTGTTGCAGTTTGTTGCTGCTAGCGCTGGCTAATTCGCTGGCCGCCGCCGAGCCCAACGCCCTGGCCAGGCAGATGCTGGCGGAGACCAACCTGGCCCGCAGCGAACCCCGTCGTTACGCCGGTTTTCTCCGGGACCTGCGGCGCGAGTTCCGGGGGAAGCTCTACGGCGCTCCAGGTTCCGACACCATGGTGATGACCAGCGAAGGGGTGCCGGCTCTGGACGAAGCGATCCGCTTTCTGGGCAAACAAGCTCCCTTGCCGCCGCTCGCCTGGTCTCAGGGGTTGGCCGAGGCGGCGGCCGATCTGGTGCGCGACCAGAGTTCCAGCGGAGAGGTCGGGCACACCGGCAGCCGCAGCGGCGACATGCGGGAGAGGATCGAGAGACACGGAAAATGGCTCAGGCAGATCGCCGAAAACGTCGGCTACGGGCCGGACACGGCGCGCTTGATGGTCATGCAACTGATCATCGATGACGGCGTGCCGGGGCGCGGGCACCGCAAGAACATCTTCGCCGGCGGCTTTGCCGTGGCGGGCGCCGCCTGCGGGAGCCATGCCGTTTACCGCAACATGTGCGTCATGGATTTCGCCGGAGGCTACCAACCTAAATAGGGCAGTTCATTGCCACAAAAAGGCACAAAAGGCACAAAAAACGAGATCTTATAATAAGTGCATGTGGAATCATTTTGCTAGGACGTTCTATTTACGTAATAACCGGATTTCTTTTGTGCATTTTTGTGGCCAACTGCTTTTTTTTGGATCAAAGCGGCGACAAGCGCTGAATGGGACGCTCGGGGACGGATTCCCTTGACACTGCGGCCGCAAAAACCTATAGCTATAGAGTAATTTCCATCACTTTCTTCGCCCTCAGCCGGCCAAACGGGTAGCTATGTACTGGGAAAATTTCGGCTTCAAAGAACCCCCCTTCGCCCTCACTCCGAATCCCGCTTTTCTGTTTCTAAGCTCCCCGCACCAGGAGGCGTTCGCCCACCTGCTGTTCGCCATCGAGAACCGCGCCGGCTTCATCGAGCTCTCCGGCGAGGTCGGCACCGGCAAGACCACCATCGTGCGCACCCTGCTGAACCAGCTGGATCCGGAGATCTACCGCACCGCCCTGATCTTCAACCCGACCCTGTCGCCGCTTGGGCTTTTGAAGGAGGTCAACGGCGAATTCGGCCTGGCTTGCGCCGGGACCGAGATGCGGGATCTGCACCAGGCGCTGAACGCCTTTCTGCTGGAGGAGAATCGGGCCGGACGCACCGTGGTGCTGGTGATAGACGAGGCGCAAAATCTCTCGGTGGAGGTGCTGGAGCATATCCGGCTCATCTCCAATCTGGAGACCGACAGCGCGAAACTGATTCAAATCGTGCTGGTGGGACAACCGGAGTTGAAGAGCCTGTTGGCGAGGGCGGAGCTGCGCCAGCTCGATCAGCGGATCACGGTCCGCTATCACCTGAAGCCCATGAACCTGGCCGATACCTGCGATTACATCCGCCACCGCATCAGGTTCGCCGCCGGGGGGCGCGAGCCGCTCAGCTTCTCGCTGGGCGCGGTAAATAAGATCTTCAAGTATTCCGGCGGCTTGCCGCGCCTGATCAACGGCCTCTGCGACCGGGCCTTGCTCCTTGCCTACACCCGGGATTGCCGGGAGGTTTCGCCGGCCATGGCCGCGCTCGCCATCGCCGATCTGCGCAAGGATTCCCCCCGCGATTGGCGTAGGTTCGGGCAACTGGCCCTGGGCGCCTCCCTGGCGCTGGTCGTCGTCGCTCTTTGCGCGGCCGCGTACCTGAATTTCTCCGGGCGCGTCGCCTTGACCGAGCCCGGCCGGCAGGAGGCGCAAGCCGCGCCGCGGCAATCGCCGCCCCCCCTGTCGCGCCAACTTGCCTTGAAGGGACTCGCCGAGCTCTCCGAACAGGACAATCTTTACAGCGCGCTGAACGTCATTCTCGCCGTCTGGCGGGTGCCCGCCGTCGCTCCGGTAGCCGGGCAACCGGCAAGCCTGCGAACCCTTGCCCGTCAACGGGGCCTGATGACCACCCCTCTCTCCGCAAACCTCGACGCCCTGGCGCGACTCGACGCCCCCGCCCTTTTGCATATCGTGGTGCCGGAGGCGGGCGTCAGGCTGGTGGCGCTCGTCGGGCTAAACGGCGACGAAGTCACGGTGGCGCCGGCGATCCAGGGGCGGAGCAAGCTGACGCGGGGCGAGTTGGCGCTGATCTGGAGCGGCTCCTCCACCCTGGTCTGGAAGGATTTTCATGCGCTCTCCTCCCGCAGGAGGCCGTCGGAGAAGGCCGAAGGGATCAGGCTTTTGCAGGGGCTGTTACGGCAGGTAGGCTGCTACAGCGGGGCGATCAACGCCTCCCAGACCCGCAAGACCGAGGCGGCGGTCGCAGACTTTCAGGCTCGGGAGCACGTGGCGGTTGACGGGCAGGCGACGGGAGAGACCTTGTTGCTGCTGTATCGGCGCGCCGGAGGGTTTTTCCCGCCCGGCATCGGGCGCGAGGGGAGCGGCGACAAAGGCGCGGGCAGCGGCGACAAGGGCACGGGAAGTGGCGACAAGGGCGCGAGCCGCGGCGACAAAGGCGCGCAGTTCCCTGTCGGGCGTGGCGCGAAAGCGGGGCGGATCGGATGAGCTTGATACTGGATGCGTTGAGAAAGATGGAAGAAGACCGCAAGAGCAGACGCAGTGCCGCACAGGACATCCGTCCCGAAGTGCTGCGCTACCGAGCCGCGATTCGACCGCAACAGGGGAAGTCATACCTGGCGGCGGCGATTGGCCTGGTTTTACTGGCGGCAGGCATCGGGGCCGGACTTTTTCTGAAGGGAAACGGCGGAGGGAGTTCTTCGGCGAGCGCGCCGGCCCCGCCGATCGTGCAGGTCGCGCCGCAAGCGCCGCCCGCATCGGTAAGCCAGGCGACTGCGGCAAGCCAGGCGGTGCCGCCGCTCCAGGCAGCACCCGTGCCCGCCGCCGCGCCCGCCATGCCCAGCCAGACAGCCGCGCCTGCGCCGGTGCCTCTCCTGCCGCCGGCCTCCGCGATTGCGGCGCCGGCGAGCCGCCCGGTTGCCGACACAGTCCCGACGCGGGGCGCCGATGCCCGGCGCAGCCGGAAGTCAGCGGCGGCGGT
>CAIYDQ010000304.1 GCA_903925075.1 uncultured Geobacter sp. | reverse complement strand
TAGCCTTGTCTAATTTGTCAGCTAAGGAACAGTTTAAGCAAAAATATCGGCTCCCATTTGCCCTACATTGGCATTTTGGTTCGGGAGCCAGAGAGAAGTAACCAGATTCCTCAAAAATGAGAATCGAGAATTTGCGACTGCATCTTGACTGGCCCTTCTCGGACCTGCTCAGATTTTCTCCGTGGCCAACGGTTGGTTCTGACTTGTGCTTTTGGATTTACTTGTCGCCCAATCTTGATAACATTCATGAGTAGGCCGAGCGAAGGGAGCTAATGATTCTCTTCGCTCGGCGGCGAGGAGGCGGATATGCGGAAGACGATGCAGGCGCTGGTCAAGAAATATCCGAAACCGGGCCTCTGGCTGGACGAGGTGCCGGTTCCCGAGGTGGGGATCAACGACGTGCTGATCAAGGTCCACAAGACGGCGATCTGCGGCACCGATCTGCACATCTGGGACTGGAACGAGTGGGCCCGCAAGACCATCCCGGTGCCGATGGTGGTGGGACACGAATACGTGGGACGCGTCGCGGCGATGGGGAGCAACGTCTTCGACTTGAACGTCGGCGACATCGTCTCCGGCGAGGGGCATATCGTCTGCGGCAGATGCCGCAACTGCCTGGCGGGGAGGCGCCACCTGTGTAAGGACACCAACGGCGTGGGGGTGAACCGCGCCGGCGCCTTCGCAGAGTACATCTGCATCCCGGTCACCAACGTCTGGCACGCGGACCCGAAGATACCCATGGAGATCCTGGCCATTTTCGATCCCTTCGGCAACGCCACCCACACCACCTTGGCCTTTCCGATCCTGGGCGAGGACGTGCTGATCACCGGCGCCGGCCCTATCGGCATCATGGCGACCGCCATCGCCCGCCACGCCGGAGCGCGCTACGTGGTGACCACCGATCTCAACCCTTACCGGCTGGAGTTGGCCAAGCGCATGGGGGCGACGGTCGCGCTGAACGTCAAGGAGCGAAGCCTGGCGCAGGTGCGGCGGGATCTGGGGATGAAGGAGGGGTTCGACGTGGGCCTGGAGATGTCGGGAAACGGCGCCGCCTTCCAGGAGATGCTCGATAACATGTGCCACGGCGGCAAGATCGCCATGTTGGGGATACCGTCGCAGGAACTGGCCATCGACTGGAACAAGGTGATTTTCAACATGTTGACCATCCGGGGGATCTACGGGCGCGAGATGTACGAAACCTGGTACCTGATGCAATCCCTGATCAAGATCGGCCTGGATCTAAGCCCCATCATCACGCACCGGATGCCTTACACCGAGTTCGAGGAGGCCTTCAGGGTGATGGGCACCGGCCGCGCAGGCAAGGTGATTATAAACTGGGTGGAGGATTGAAGCCATGCCCGACAAATTCGACTGGATCGCCGAAGAGATGAACGCCCTGCAGGAACAAGGTTTCAGGAGCTCCATTCGCACCATCGGCTCCGCCTGCGGCGCCTGGATGACGGTGGACGACAAAGAGGTGCTCAATTTCTGCACCAACAATTACCTGGGACTCGCCAACCGCCCCGAGCTGAAAAAGGCGGCCAAGGAGGCCATCGACTTCTGGGGTGTGGGGCCGGCGGCGGTGCGCAGCATCGCCGGCACGCTGGAACTGCACCGCGAGCTGGAGAGGCGTCTGGCCGCCTTCAAGGGAGTGGAAGACGCCCTCTACCTGCAATCCGGCTTCTGCGCCAATCAGGCCGCCATACCCTCGCTGGTCGGCAAGGGAGACGTGGTGTTCACCGACCGGCTGAACCACGCCAGCATTATCGACGGCTGCCGGCTCTCCTCCGCCAAGGTGGCGGTCTACGAGCATTGCGACCCGCAGGACTGCGAGCGGGTGATCAAGGAGAACCTGGGGGGTTACCGGCGCGCCATGCTGATCACCGACGGCGTCTTCTCCATGGACGGCGATCTGGCGCCGCTGGACCGGCTGCAGCAACTGTGCGAGCGTTACGGGATCGTTTCCATGGTGGACGACGCCCACGGCGAAGGGGTGCTGGGGCGCGGCGGGCGCGGCATCGTCGACCACTTCCGGCTAAGCGGCAGTTTCGATCTGGAAATCGGCACGCTTTCCAAGGCCTTCGGCGTGATGGGGGGCGTGATCGCCGGCAGGAGCGCGGTGATCGACTGGATCAGGCAAAAGGCCCGCCCCTTTCTCTTCTCCAGCGCCGTTACCGCGGCCGACACCGCCGCCTGCCTGGCCGCGGTCGATCTGCTGGAAGCGGGCACGGAACTTGTGGAAAAACTCTGGGAGAATACGCGCTATTTCAAGGAGGGGATGCAGCGGGCGGGTTTCGACACCGGCGCCAGCGTCACGCCGATCACGCCGGTCATGCTGGGCGACGCGTCGCTTTGCCAGCGGTTCTCGCGCAGGCTCTTCGACTCGCAGCCGGGGGTTTTCGCCATGCCCATCGGTTTTCCGACCGTGCCGCAGGGGAAGGCGCGCATCCGGGTCATGATCAGCGCGGCGCATGCGCGGGAGGATCTCGATCTCGGACTGGAGGTCTTCGCCAGGGTAGGCAGGGAGCTTGGCGTCATCGGCTAAGACGCTTCCTCCTTTACTCCTTTTACCCTTTGCTCGCCTTTAGAGCACGCGGGTTGCAGATGCACGAGGGGTCGTTGGCCTTAAGCTGGCACTTGCTGCAATAGACAATCGGGTTCAGCCCATGCTGGTCCAACTCGTCGAGCTTCCCGTCCTTCTTCAATTTGCACATACGCACCTTGTGCCCGGCCGGCTGGGCACTCTTCTGCTTTTCTCCCATCAATTACTCCTTGGCTTTGTGTTGAATATCGCTGCTGATCGCTTTGGCCATTCTAGGCAAAAAGGGGGGCAAAAGAAAGCTGTCTTTCACCTGCCGACGCAAAGGGCCATCGTGACCAGGACGGGGAACAGGTTGAGGCAGGCAAAAAGCGCAGGCTCCCAGCGCTTCAAGGCGCTGATCAGCAGAGGGGCGCAAAGGAGGGCGCAGCAGACGGCGGGGCCTCTGCCGATCAGCCCGAAGGCGGGAAGCATCATGGCGCCCGCCACCATGGCCGCGATCCAGAGCGCGCAGACCGGCGCGGGCCCGCCGCCTACGTGGGACTGGTGGAAAACCGGCAAGCCGGCGCGGCGATAGTCTTCGGCGTGGCGGCGCTGCAGCAGCCAGAAATGGGGGACTTGCCAGAGATAGAGGATGCCGGCCAAAAGCACCACCGGAAAATCGCCGGGGCCGCCGCCGGCGACGCACCAGCCGATGACGGGGGGCGCCGCGCCGCTAAGGCCGCCCAGGGCCAGTGCCAAGGGGGTGCGGCGTTTCAGGGGAGTGTAGACGAGCAAGTACCAGCAAAGCGCCGCCAGACCGAGGAGCGCCGGGATCAATCCTTGGCCGAAAAGGAGGCCGGCGCCTGCCGTCAGGCACCCCGCCCCGATCCAGGCGACCGCCGCCGGGGTCAGCTCGCCTTTTGGGAGCGGCCGATTTCGCGTGCGCAGCATCAGCCGGTCGAGATCGCGCTCCAGCAGCTGGTTCAGCGCGGAACCGGCCGCAGCCAGCAGGCAGACGCCGGCGAAGAGGGCGGCCAGCCGCGCCGCGTCGGGCGCGGCTGGAAAGAGCAGGTAGCCCCCGAGCGCCGCGACGCCGTTCATCAGCACCAGGCGCATCCTGAACAGCCGGCAGAGCCTGGCCGTCACTTCAATCCCTTCAGGTAGTCGACAATCACCTTCAAATCCGCTTCGCTCAGGTCGGCGGTCACCGGCATGATCGGCGGGAAGCCCTCGACCACGGCGGCGGTCGGCGCCAGGATCGACTCCCGCAGATAGGCCTCGTCCGCCAGCACCACCGACGGCTTGCCTCCCCTGGTCACCGGCACTTTGCTGCCGAAAACCCCCTTCAGGGTCGGCCCCACCTTCTGGGAGCCGTCCACGGAGTGGCACCCCAGGCAGCCGTGCTTCTCCAAAAGCGCGAGGCCCGGATGGGGGGCGCCCTTCGGCCCCTCGTTGAGCCAGGCGGCGAACTTGTCGGCGGGAATCGCCTCCACCGTGCTGATCATGCCGGAATGGCTGGTGCCGCAATACTGGGAGCAAAAGATGTCGTAGGAGCCGGGCCTGGTGGCCACGAACCAGACATGATTTTTCATGCCCGGCACGGCGTCGCGCTTGATCCTAAAGGCGGGGATGTAGAAGCCGTGCAGCACGTCGCGCGATTCGACGTTCACCTGGATCGGCTTGCCCACCGGCACGTAGAGCTTGGCGCTGGTCTTGCCGTTTTGGTACTGGAAGCTCCAGGACCACATGCGCCCCACCGCCGTGATCGGCAGCGCGCCCGGCGGGACGCTCCTCAGGGTCAGGTAGCCGGACCAGCCGTAGTAGAACATGGCCAGCACCAACAGGGTGGGGAGAGCGGTCCAGGCGATCTCCAGCCACAGGCTTCCCTCCGCCTGCGAGGTCGGCTCCGGTGCGCGCGAGCGATGGTAACGTATCACGAACCAGACCATGGCCGCGGTGATGCCGATCAAGAGCAGCAGGCAGGCCGCGAAGATGAACAGGAAAACCGGATCCACCGCCTGGGTGGTCGTCAGCAGCTGATTGTCCACACTCACCCCTCTAGCGGTACAGTACGTCGAAAAATGTCAGGCCGATGAAGATGGCCAGGGTGACCAGGGCCACGAACAGGATGATGCGGAAAAGCCGCGTCTCGTATTTCATGTGCATGAAGAAGGCGATCACCAGCCCCGACTTCAGGCAGGCGATGGCCAGCGCGGCCCAGACCTTTCCCGCGCCCAGTTCCAGGCGGCTCACCACCACCGTAGCCGTGGTCAGCGCCAAGAGCGCCAGCCAGACCGCGGCCAGCTTCCGATAATCGACGATATGTTCCGCGTTGTCTGTTTTCATGGCCGGGTCCTAAAGTATCAGGTAGTAGAGCGGGAAGATGAAGATCCATACCAGGTCGACCAGGTGCCAGTAAAGGGTGCCGTTCTCCAGGGCGACGTTGTCGCCGGCATGGATCGAGCCCCCCTTGACCCTGGCGCCGATCCAGGAAAGGAGCACGCCGCCGATCAGCACATGGATGCCGTGCAGCCCGGTGGTCAGGTAGTAAAGGCCGAAAAAGACCGATTCGCCCGGCGGGCCGGCGGCAAGCTTGGGAGAGCCGGGATAGATGCCGTGGCCGATCTTGGCGCTCCACTCCAGGTACTTGATCGCCAGAAAGATCATTGCGCAGCCGAGCGTCCCTCCCAGGAGCGCCAGGGCGCGGCCGCGCTCTCCCCGCTTGATGGCGGTGACGGCCATGGCCGCGAACAGGCTGCTGGTCAAAAGGACCACGGTGTTGCCCGCGCCGAAGGCCACGTTCAACTCGTGCCCCGCCGTGGCGAATTCATGGGGATAGCGCGCCAGGTAGACGGCGTAGAGGATGAACAGTCCGCCGAAGAGCAAAAGCTCGGTGAACAGGAACAGCCACATGCCGAGTTTGGCGCCGACCTCGTCTTTAGGTTCCTCGTGGCTCATGGCACCCCCGCTCCTTTGAAGTCGTAGGGACCGTGGCTGACCACCGGCTCCTCCTCGAAGTTCTCGGTGGGCGGCGGCGTCGGCACGCTCCATTCGAGGGTGGCCCCGCCCCACGGGTTCCCCTGGAAAGGCTCTCCCCAGAAAAGGCCGCGCCACAGGTTGACGATCATGATGATCAGCCCCGCCGCCAGTATCCAGCTCCCCACGGTAGCCACCATGTTGAGCGGCGCGAATTCCGGTAGGTAATCGTAGTAGCGTCGCGGCATTCCTCGTATCCCCAGCACCTGCATGGTGAAGTAGGTGACGTTGAAACCGACGAACATCAAGGCCCAGCCGATCAGCGCCGGCTTCTCCTTATACCTGCGGCCGTAGAACTTGGGGAGCCAGTAGTGGGCGGCGCCGAAGAAGGCGAAGCCGGTGCCGCCGAACATGACGTAGTGAAAGTGGCCGACCACGAAGTGGGTGTCGTGCACGTGCACGTCGGTGGCGGCCGCTCCCAGGATCAGCCCGGAGAGCCCGCCGATGGAGAAGAGCAGCACGAAGGAGAGCGCGAAGAGCATGGGCGCCTCCAGCGAGATCGATCCCCGGTACAGCGTCGACACCCAGTTGAACACCTTGATGGCGGAGGGGATGGCGACGATGAAGGTGAGGAAGGAGAAGACCATGACGGCGGTGTCGCTCATGCCGCTGGTGTACATGTGGTGTCCCCAGACCAGCGAGCCGGCCGCCGCGATGGCGATGGAGGAGAAGGCGATCATCTTATAGCCGAAGATCGGCTTTCTGGAGAAGACCGGGATGATCTCCGAGACCACCCCCATCGCCGGCAGGATCATGATGTACACCGCCGGATGGGAATAGATCCAGAACAGGTGCTGGAACATGATGGGATCTCCGCCGCGCCCCGGATCGAAGAGCCCGGTGCCGAGCACCCGTTCCGCGATCACCAGCACCAGGGTGATGGCGATGATGGGCGTCGCCAGGATCTGCACCCAGGCGGTGGCGTACAGCGACCAGACGAAGAGCGGCAGCCGCCCCCAGTTCATCCCTTCGGCCCGAAGGCGGTGGATGGTGGTGACGAAGTTGATCCCGGTCAGGATCGAGGAGAAGCCGAGGATGAAGACCCCGAAGACGGCGACCGAGACGTTGGTGCCGGTGCGGGCGCTGAAGGGGACGTAGAAGGTCCAGCCGGTGTCCGGGGCGCCGCCGCCGGTGAAGAGCGCGGTCAGTACCACCAGCGCCCCGATGGCGTAGAGCCACCAGGAGAGGAGGTTCAGTCGGGGGAAGGCGACGTCGCGCGCGCCGATCTGGATCGGCATCACCAGGTTGCCGAAGGAGGCGGGAATCCCCGGGATGATGAAGAGAAAGATCATCACCACGCCGTGCACGGTGAAGAGCGCGTTGTAGGTGGTGGCCCCCATGATGGTTCGCCCCGGGGTCATCAATTCCAGGCGCAAGAGGAGCCCCAGGGTGGCGCCGACCAGGAAGAAGCCGAGCACCGAGTAGAGGTAGAGCAGGCCGATCCTCTTATGGTCGGTAGAGAAGATCCAGGAACCGATTCCCGTTTTACCGCTGTCGCGCCAGAATCCTCCGGCAGCGGCCGTCGTCGTTTGCACCGAACTCATTTTTCCTCCCTACCACTGCGTTTGCCTCTTCGGCCCGTCGCCAGCAAAAACAAGAAAAATCCGCCGCAGCAAAGGAGCACCACCGTGGCGCAGACCCGCAGCAGGTTGAACTGATAACTCTTGGCGGCGGGATCGAAGCTGAAGCAGTAACCGACCATCTTGCGGATGGTGGCGCCCACCCTCCCCTCGCGCGCCTCGACCAGGGCCAGGGCCAGGTCCTTGGAGAGGAAGTTGGTGCCGTACAGGTAGCGCACGATCATGCCGTCGCCGGCGACCACGAAACTCGCCACCGGGTGCATGAAGTCGCGCCCCTGGCGTTTAAAGCGGTAGCCGGCGGCCTCGGTCAGTTTGCGGATGTTGTCCGCGTCGCCGGTGAGAAAATGCCACCCTTCCTTGGGAAAGGGGACGTTCATGGCGGTGAGGTACATCTTCTGGTAGCCGGCGGCGAGCTGCGGGGTCTCGGTCTCGTCGATGCTCACCGAGAGCACCCGATAGTCCACCCCGGGGATGCGCTTGATTGTCGGCAGCACCCGGGCCAGGTCCCCTTGCAGAAAATTGCAGATGTTGGTGCAGCTATAGTAAACGGGAAGGATGATGGTCGGGCCGGTGATCAGTTCGCTCAGGTGCCGCGACCGGCCGGTTTCGTCGCGAAAGACCAGGTCGAGCGGGATTTTCGCCCCCAAGCGCTCCTGCACGCCGACCTGCAGGCCCGCGTCCTTATCGCCAGGCGAGGCGCTCGCCTGCGGATGGGGGGTCCCTTCCGTGTGTGGGATGCCATCCGGGTGGGCAGAGGCAACGCCGGGAAAAAGCAGTGCGGCCAGGACTATTTTCGCCAGTAATCGGCCTAAGCTGCGATACATGATGCCCTCGCGACAACAGAATTTCGACTCATTAATAAGACAAATCTGCTCGCCTGTCCATTAAAAATGCGACGGAACGAGCATGCGGGCCTGGTAAGTCAGGTTTGGTAGGGGCGAATCTTGTATTCGCCCTCTCGCCCGCTGGAGCCGGGGCGAACACAAGGTTCGCCCCTACGGCAAGCACATCATACGCAGGAACCGATGCTTTTTGGGCTTGACATAGCCCTTTAAATACATTAAAAATAATCAATCTGCTTTCTCGTGCTCTCCAGCGCGGATGCTGTTCGCCGCTTGCGCTGCCGCCAAGAGGACCCTGCCATGAAAAAATTGCCCGGGAAATTGATGCTTGCCGCAATCATCCTCTCCTGCGGGCTTGCCCTGCAGGCCGAACCGTCTCCACGCCAACGAGCCAAGCTGGCAATGACCGGCCTGGCCGGAGCCAGGAATTGGCAGATGCTGCCGGCGGTTAAGGCGGCAAACAGTCCGAACCGCGACCGGAAGACCCTCGACTCCCCGCAAGAAACCTTCCCCAAATAGCAGCGCAGCCAATGGGCGGCGGCTACCCCGCGGCAACCGGATTCCCGCCCTTCCCCCTCGGCAGTCGACTTCCCCTAGACTTTGATCGCCGAGGGGGTGCTCCCTGCCGGCTAAATCTGCGCCAAAAGCCACTCGGACCTAAATTATCTCTTTATGTTTTCGCGAAACTGGACGATACTCCCGACATGCCGCTCGCTAATGAAGGCAGCCAGGAGAACCATATGTCACTCACCTCTCGAATCATCGCCGTAAACGCCGTCGTCATCGTCGTCACCGTCGCCTCGTTGCTCCTCTTGCGCGACAGTCTCCTCTACATGGGGTGCGCCGGCGGCGTAATGCTGCTTCTCTCCCTGCTGGCCTGGAGGATAATCTTCCGGCGCACCTTGCTGGGGCTGGAAGAGGTCGCCGTGGCGCTGGAGAAGGCGGCCGGAGGCGACCTGTCGCTGCGCTTGAGCGACGGCGGGGTCTGCGAGATCGGACGCCTCAACAAGGCCTTCAACCTGATGATGGTGGACTTGAACAAGACCATGCATAAGTTTTTCACCGTCACCGACCTGGTGCGCAGCTCGGTCGCGCTGGTGAGCGCCACCAACGACGCCATGACCTCCGCGGCCGAGGACGTCGCCTTGCAAGCGACCACCATCGCCACCGCCAGCGAGGAGATGTCGGCCACCTCCGGCGACATCGCCCGCAACTGCCTGTACGCGGCGGAAAACGCCCACAAGGTTACCGACCAGACGTCCTCCGGCGCGCAGATCGTCAGCAACAGCGCCCGCCTGATGGAGAACATCGCGCAGCGGGTCTTGAGCACCTCGACCACCGTCGCCGGCCTGGGCGATCGCTCCGACCAGATCGGCGCCATTGCCGGCACCATCGAGGACATCGCGGACCAGACCAATCTGCTGGCCTTGAACGCCGCCATCGAGGCGGCGCGGGCGGGCGAGACCGGGCGCGGCTTCGCCGTGGTCGCCGACGAGGTCCGGGCGCTGGCCGAGCGCACCACCCGGGCGACCAAGGAAATCGACGCCATGATCAAGACCATCCAGACCGAGACCCGGATCGCGGTCGGTTCCATGAGCGAGGGGGTGCAGCAGGTCAACGAGGGAACCGCCGAGACCTGCCGCTCCGGCGAGGCGCTTTCCGCGATTCTCTCCATGGTCAACGAGCTGACCATGCAGTTGAGCCAGATCGCCACGGCCGCCGAAGAGCAGACCGCCACCACCCACGAGATCACCCAGAACATCCAGATGATCACCGCAGTGGTCAACGGCAACGTGGAAAGCGCCCGGGGAACCAGGATGGCGACCGGAAAGCTGGTCGAGCAGGTGGACGAGCTGCACCAACTGGTGGGGCATTTCCGCCTCACCGATTCCATGGTCTGGGATCAGAGCTTCAGCACCTCGATACCGCTCTTCGACGAGCATCACAAGAACCTGTTCGCCATGGTGAACGAGCTGAACCAGGCCATGCAGCAAAAGCGGAGCAAGGAGGCGATCGGCTCGGTGCTGCAGCGCCTGATCAGCTACACCGGCACCCATTTCGCCGCCGAGGAAGAGGTGTTCAGGAAGACCCGCTATCCCGAGGAGGCGGCCCACGTGAAGCTGCATCGCGAGCTGGTGGCGCAGGCGGTCGCCTTGCAGGAAAAGTTCAATGCCGGCGAGACGCTGCTCACCCAGGAGGTGATCGAGTTTCTGCAGGATTGGCTGGTGAACCACATCAAAGGGACCGACAGCCGCTACGGCGCCCATCTGCGCAGCAACGGCATCAAGTAGCTCGCGCCACCCCCCTCCACCCGGATCGGTCCGATCGGTCGGATGACAACCTGATCAAAGCTGCGCCGCTGGCCGCCGGCGGCGCAGAACGCTGGTAATCTCCTTGGCGGCGAGACGGCTCGCCGCCTCCCCGGACTACATCCGCTCGCCGCGCCGGATGGTCCAGAAGTCGTCGGAGAGGTTCCTGTTCTCAAGATAGGCGTAGGGGATGGTGAAATACCCTTTCTGCCCCCAGCCGGTGCCCCAGGAGTTCCTGACGATGAAGCGCTTGCTGGCGTCGTCGTACCCCACAGCCAACACCGCGTGCCCTCCCACCTGCTTCTCGCCCGCCTCCGGCAGGTTGACGATGCCGTTTTTCGCCACTTGCTGCGACTCGAAACTCTGATAGACGGCGAAACCGAACACGAAGGGGAATCCTTCGGCCAGGGTGGCGCGCATCTCGTCCAAGCTGTTGAGACGGGCGTAGCTCAGGATCTGATGGTTCTCCGCCTCCTGATAGCACCCCTTGGGGGGCTTTTTGGTGAAGCTGGCGATGTCGTAGGCCCAGTTGGTCTCGGAGCAGACTCCCTGTTTCGCCAGGGTCTTGATGCCGTCGCGCAGCATGGCGCCGGAATCGGTCCCCACCGACCCCTCGATCACCCGTTCGTTGTAGTAGACGAAAAGCCTGCTCAGGTTGACGAAGCGCACCTTGTCCTTCAATTCCAGAAATTCCAGGGCGCCGATCAGGGCGTTGGCCGTGCAGCTCCCCAACTGCCCCTGGTCTTCCACCGGCGGGCAGTTGGGCCGCAGGTCGACGTGCGCGGGGAGCGTGGCCGGAGTCGGACGCACGGCGCCGTACATCTTGTCGCGAAAGTCGGGGATGTCCGGCAACCAGCCGAGTCGAGCCAAAGTTCTTGCTTGCGGAACCTGTGTCTGTGTAATCATGTCTTTCTCCTTTTCGGTTGATTGGGGCGCACGTCGGGTACGCCCCTGAAATATTAGCGACGAATAATGATACACGGCGCTTCGCCCTTGGCAAGCGACCGGTCGCCGGTATTTCACCATCTTTTCCGGCCGTGGCCGCATTCGGATGTTCTCCTTGATCGCGTTTTCTGCTACTTTTGCAGATACATCAAAGCTGGAGCGCGCAGGGAGCCTTTTCGCCCGTGAACCATCCAGCGGCCAGCGACCACTTAAGCCTAACCGCCACCATCTTCGAGGTAGCCATGCCGGAAAAAATCGCCCTCCTTTTGCTGCAGATGGGAGGCCCCGACTCCATCGAGGCCGTGGAACCGTTTCTTTTGAAGCTGTTCTCGGACCGGGACATCATCAAGATCGGACCCGCTTTCCTGCAGCCGTTCATCGCCCGGCGCATCGTCAAGAAGCGCGCCCCCAAGGTGGAGGCCTGCTACCGGGAGATCGGCGGCAAATCGCCGATCGGCGAGCTGACCCACGCGCAGGGGGAGGGGGTGCAAAAGCTGTTGGGGGACGGATTCCGCTCTTTCGTCGCCATGCGCTATACCCGTCCCTCGACGCTCGACGCCTTGGCGGCCATCAAGCGCGAGGGAATCAGCCGCATCGTGGCGCTCTCGCTCTACCCGCACTTCTCCCGGGCCACCACCGGCTCCAGCCTGAACGAGCTGCAGCGCGTGCTGAAGGAGGCCGGGGCCAAATTCCAGCTTACCTGCATCGACCGCTTTTTCGATCACCCGCTCTACATCCGGGCGCTGGCCGACAAGGTAGCCGCCGGGCTCGCCACCTTCCCGCAGGGGGCGCCGGTGGAAATCGTCTTCTCGGCGCACTCGCTTCCCCAGTCCTTCATCGACGAGGGCGACCCGTACCTGGCGCACATCCAGGAGACGGTCCGCCTGGTCATGGAGCGGGTGGGAGAGGCGAGCCACACGCTTTGCTTCCAGTCCAAGGCGAGCCCGGTCAAGTGGCTGGAGCCCTCCACCCAGGCCACCCTGGAGAGGCTCGCCGGGGCGGGTTGCCAGAACCTGCTGATGGTGCCGCTCTCCTTCGTCTCCGACCATATCGAAACCCTGCACGAGATCGACATCCAGTACGCCCGGGAGGCTAAGGCGCTGGGGATCGGCTGCTTCAGGCGCTCGGAATCGCTCAACTCTTCTCCGCTCTTCCTGGAGTGCCTGGCCGATCTGGTGCGGCAGGCGGTCGGGACATGAAAGTCTGCGGCATCTGCCGGCGGGAATTCGACGAGCACGAGCCCCGATCGCTCTACGGGGAGGCGGGCGAATGGCTCGCCGCCGAGCTGTGGCAGGACGCGGGCGAGCTTTGCCAACTATGCCTGGAGAACCGGGCGCGGCTCTCCATGATGTACTGCCACGAACTGAACACCTGATCCGCGCCTTGGAGCTTTGCAGGAGCGGCTTTGTAGGAAGCATTGTAGGAGTATTTATGGACAGCATCATCTTGAACGGCATCAAACTCGCCCTGGCCGGCCCGATCGAATTGCCGCTGCGCTGGGTCGGGGACGACGAACTGCTCAGGCAGCTTTTGGCGGCCTGGATGGTGATCGACGAGCGCGACATCCCCTTCAACCCGCGCCTGATCGGCAAGCCGGGGGTCGGCAAGACCACGCTCGGCTACGCCGCGGCCAAGCGGCTGGGGAGGGAGGTCTACCTCTTCCAGGCCACCATGGACACCCGCCCCGAGGACCTGATCGTCACCCCGGTGATCGGGCCGGACGGCTCCATCCAGTACGCGGCCTCCTCGCTGGTCTCGGCCATGATCCGGGGAGGGGTGCTGATCCTGGACGAGGGGAACCGGATGAGCGAGAAGGCGTGGGCCTCGCTGGCGCCGCTTTTGGACGACCGCCGCTACGTGGAGAGCGTCATCACCGGCCTGAGGATCCACGCGCACCGGGAGTTCCGCATCGTGGTCACCATGAACGAGGATTCCTCCACCTTCGAGGTGCCGGAATACATCCACTCACGGCTGCAACCGCAGCTCTACATCGACTTCCCGGAAGCGGGGGAGGAACTGGCGATCCTGAAGGAGAACCTCCCCTTCGCCGGCAGCGCCATCCTCGGCTACGTGGTCGATTTCCTGCAAAAGGGGCACGCCGCCGATGAGCCCTACTCGGTGCGCGACGGCATCAATATCGCTCGCTACGCTCTCAAGATGATGGCGGCGACGCAGAAGGAGCCGCGGGAACTGCTGCCGCTGGCGGTGCAAAGGATCCTCGGCGAGGATGCGCTTCGCTATCTGAAATAGGAGAGAGGAGGGGCCTTGCCCCGCGAGACGCCATGACCCACAACGTGCACCTGGAAACCTTCGGCAACGTCCACGCCCTGCCGATTCTCCATTACCGCATGGAGTTCGCGCACCTGGTGCGCGAGGCGTTCTTCGCCCTGAAGCCGGACTGCGTCGCCATCGAACTCCCCCCGACGCTGGAGGCCCAGTTCCTGCGCGGCGTCCGGCGCCTGCCGGAGCTGTCGGTGCTGGCCTATCCGGTGGCGGAGCAATCGGTGTATCTGATCGTCGAGCCCGCCGATCCCCTGGTCGAGGGGGCGCGCCTCGCCCTGGAGCACGGCGTGCCGCTGCATCTGATCGACGTCGACCTGGACAGCTATCCCGCCCACGTCGAGCCGCTGCCCGATTCCTACGCGGTGCAGCGCATAGGGCTTGAGCCCTTTTATCGGGAGGTGGCCGAGCGCTATCGGGGCCTTACGCCGGACGCGGAGGACCTGCGCCGGGAGCGGGGCATGGCTTTCAGGCTGCAGCAGCTCTCAGCCAGCCGGCAAAGGGTGCTCTTCATCTGCGGCATGGCGCACCTGGAGCGGATCCGCGCGGACTTCGCCCAGCCGCTCGCCCAGCCGCTCACCCGCACCAGGCGCGACGGCGTCGCCCTCTTCAACCTGCACCCGGAGTGCTGTCACGAGATTCTGGCGGAATACCCCTTTCTCTCCGCGCTCTACGAGGCGCGCAGATCGCCGCTGCCGCCAGAGCCCCCGCAGGGCGGGGCGTCGCTTCGCAAAAGCTTCCACGCGCTGGAGCTGATCCTCGGGGGGAAGCGCGCCATTCCGGAAGAGCAGGCGCTGGACGACTCCCTCTGGCGCAGCGCGCGCCGCGTCGGCGACGAGGGGGAGATGCCTGATCGCCAACGGGCGATGCTGCGGCTGTTCCTGGAGGCGGCCCGGCACTACGGCCAGGAGACCGGCGACCAGGTGCAGTATTGGCAAAAGCGCGCTTTTTTCCGCTTCGCGCGCAACTACGCGCTCGCCTCGGGGGCGCTGCTCCCCGACCTGTTCCAGATGCTGGCCGCCGCCCGTGGCTGTCTGGACGACAACTTCGCCTACGCCTTTTTGCGGCTGGCCGCCCGCTATCCTTGGCAGCGCGAGGCGAGCGACCTGCAGACCCTGCGGCTTACCGCGGCCGATCTCTGGTCGGCGACCCGCAAGATCCGCTTTCGCCCCAAGGAGCAGCAGCGGGTCAAGGGGCGCAGCGGCCTGAAGCTTTTGAACCGGAAAAAAGAGCGCAGCCCCGGCGCCTGGCTGGAGGGTTTCGACAACCCCTACGTCTGCTCCTATCCCCCCGAAGATCTGGTGATCGAGGAGTACGGCAGGAACCTGAAAAGGATCGCCGCCCGCCAGTTGAGCGAGGAGGCGAGCCGGAGCGAGCCGTTCACTACCTCGATGCTGGACGGGATCGACATGCGCGAGACCCTCAGGAATCTGCACCAGGGGAAAATCTACGTCCGGGAGCACAAACGGTTGAAAAGCGGCATCGGCTGCGTGGTGGTGATCTTCGACGAGGACGGGGGCGACTCCCGCTTCCCCTATTGCATGACCTGGCTGGGAGAGCACCAGCAGGAATCCGATATGGCGTTTTACGCCACGCCGCCCGAGGGGAACATCGTCGGGCCGGGGATCTCGCGCTGCGAGTACGGGGGCTTTGTCTTGTGCTATCCGCCGGGGCGGATGATCGACGTCTGGCAGGACCCCGATTACCGCGAGGCGCTCGGCAAGGGTGAACTCCTGCTGATGGCGGCGCTCGACTATTCGCAGGAAAACGACGTGGTCTACGCCGCCGCGCGCCCGCCCCGCGGCTACTTGAAGCAGCAGGCGGCCCGGCTGGGCAAGAGGATCGTCTACCTGCCGCTTGCCAGCCTGTCGCCGGTGGCGCTTAAGAAGCTCAGGGTTTTTCACGTGCTCTTCGGGCGGGACAAGCGCGACATCGCCAAGGACTACGTCTGGTAACGCGAAAAAAATGAACTTTGTTTGATTTGGTGACTATTCTCCTCAAGAAAAGCGCCGGATGTCCGATTAGTCCCTTGGGCCTTTGGGCCGCCCGGCCGCCCGGCCGGTTTTGCGTGACGTGCCTCATTTGAGGGGAATGGATTTCAATGGATGCTGGACTCGGCAGATGGCCGCGTTGTGCCGGGGCTTTGACCGCCGGCGGCTTGCTGGCGGCGGCCGCGGCGGGGAGCGCCGCCGCCGCGGAACCGGCGCTGCTCGACGCCGCTCGGGGCGTCCCCCTCCCCCCTGACTGCGGGGCGTTCCAGGGGGCGGTCTGGATGCTGCTCGCCCTGCTCGCGCTGCAGTCGACGGCGGTCGGGTTCCTCTGCTGGCGGCTGCGCCGCCGGCGGCAGGCGGAAGAACAACTGCGCGCCGGCGAGGAGCGCTTCCGGCTGCTGGTGGAGAGTTCCCAGGTCGCCAGCTACCTGATCGACCGGGACGGCGCCATCCACTACGCCAACCGCGCCCTGTGCGCCATGTTCGGCTATCAGCAGCAGGACGTGGTCGGCAAGCTGGGCCTTAGCTCCTTGATCGCGCCGGACGACCTGCAGCGGGTCCTGGAAAACAGCCGTCAGCGGCTGGACGGCCTGCCGGCCCCCTCGCGTTACGAGGCGGGCGGGGTGCATCGAAACGGCGAGCCTATCGACCTGGAGATCACCGGCAGCAGCGCCTCGTTGGGGGGAAGCGCCCTGTTGGCCGGCTCGCTGCTCGACGTCTCCCGGCTCAAGCGGGCGGAAAGCCTCCTGTCGCAGGAAAGGGCGCAACGGGAGGAGATGACTCGGAACCTGGAGGAGCGCATCCGGGAAGAGGTGGATCGCAGCCGGGAGAAGGACCGGCTCATGCTGCAGCAGTCGCGCTTCGCCGCCATGGGCGAGATGATCGGCAACATCGCGCACCAGTGGCGCCAACCGCTCAACAAGTTGGGCATAGTGCTGCAACGGTTGCAGATGGAGCAGGAAAACGGCGAGCTGACGGAGACGCTGATGGAGCAGCGGGTCGGCGACGGCATGGGGCTGCTGCTGGGCTTGTCCCGGACCATCGACGACTTCAGGAACTTCTTTCGGCCGGAAGCGGCGCCGGAGCCGTTCAGCCTGGCCGGGGCGGTGGTGAAGACGGTGCGCTTCTTCGAGGCGAGCTGCGCGGACTACCACATTCGGATCGTGATCGAGGGCGACAGCAGCCTGATCTACAACGGGCATGTGGTGGAATTCCGGCAGGCGCTCCTGAACATACTCAACAACGCGCGCGACGCGCACCTGGAGCGCGGCGGCGCCGACCCCTCGATCACCGTCGGTCTGCGGGACGAGGAGCACCGATGCGTGCTGACCGTCAGGGACAACGCCGGCGGCGTCGATCCGGCGATCATCGACAAGATCTTCGATCCCTACTTCACCACCAGGGGAATGGGGAACCGGACCGGCATCGGGCTGTACATGGCCAAGACCATCATCGACCAGCAGATGCAGGGGCGGATCATGGTGAGAAATATGCTGGACGGCGCTGAATTCAGAATAGTATTATGAGGGAACTGCGGCGTCGAGTCGGCGCGGCAGCGGGGAGGCTGAATGAGGTGTCTGATCGTCGAGGATGAAGGACTGTCGCTCGAAGGAATGAAGTACTTTTTGACGGAATTCGCCGAGATCGAGACCGCCGTCAACGGCGTCGAGGCGGTGGCGAATTTTCGCCGGGCCCAGGCGGAGCGGAGACCGTTCGACCTGGTGCTGCTGGACATCATCATGCCGGAGATGGACGGGCAACAGGCCCAGAAACTGATCCGGCAGGCGGAGCTGGAGTCCCCCGAGGCCGGCAAGAAGTCGGTGATCATCATGACCACCGCCCTCAACGCCCCTGAGAATATGGAGGAGGCGCTTTGGGACGGGGACTGCACCGATTATCTGGTGAAGCCCATCGTGCGCGCCGACCTGCTGGCGATGCTGCGCCGGTACCTTTTGATCTGATTCACCTGCTTGACTGGCTTTTTTTGCTCTAACGGCGCACAAAGGACGGGTGTCATGGACCTTTTACCATTCTATCGAACCAGCATCAAGAAGACGCTCGACGAGGATCGCGCGCAGATCCTCGCCGGCTTTCAGGACATACTCAAGCGCGGGGCGCGGGTCGGCTTCAGATTGGTCAACTATTACAAAGGTTTGCCGCTTAGCTACCCGGCGACGCTCGTGGAGGTGGACCGGGGCCTCCTGGAAGTGGACGTGCACAAGCAGCAGGCGGTCGCCCTGGAGAACAACCGCGTCACTTTCATCAAGTGCGATTATTTCGACAGCGCCATGGTGGCGCAGGCGCAGAACGTCAATGTGCGCAACATGACCGCTTCGCTGCGCGACTTCGCCTTCGTGCAGATCATGGCGGAGAGTCGCAATTCGCTGAGGCTGGAGTTGGAACCGCAGACCGACGCGGAGATGCGCTGGCAGGGAACCTTGACCCCCGGCAAAGCGATCGAGCTCTCCCTGGGCGGGGTTTCCATACGCTCCCTGGAGCGCTGCGAGATCCCGGAGCGATCCGAAGTCGCGCTCAAGGTGATGGTGCCGAACCTGCTGCAAGGCTCCGTCAGTAAGCTGGAGACCAAGGCGACGCTGGTGCGGATCAGCAAGGAAGACGGCTGGGACATCTGCCGTTTCTGCATCGTGCCCGACCAGCAGAGCGAGGCGCTGATCTCGCGGTTCATCTTTCAGCGTCAGGTGGAGATCATCCGGGAACTGAAGGAAAACAGCTGACCTGCCGAAAGGCTTGACGCCCGCTTCGCCGCGGCTATCCCTCCCGTTGCGCAGACAACTGAGCGCGGATCGACGCCGCCAGCACCTCCAACCGCCTCTCCGTATTCTCCCCTTGCAGCCTTCGTAAGCTCATTCCCGCCGCTTGGCAACCGAACTTGTCCGCAGCGACTATCGCCCTCCCCTGAACGTCCTTTCGCAGCAGCGACAGACCCCGCAGGCCAAGGTGCTCGATATAGACGAAGCACGGTCGATGCTTGAGCCGCAGATGAACGGCGACGGCGCGGGCCCTCCTGCCGCAAAAAATCACCAGGTCGGATATTTCCTCAAGCTCAAGCTGCAGGCGGCGCAGGTTGTTCGGCGCCAGGACCTCCCTGTCGGTCGCCTCCGAGCGCCCCGTCTTGGCCCGGTACTCGACACGAGGCCAGGCGTTGGTGGTGGTGACCCGCTCCCTGGCGAGGTCGCCGCGCTTGAGAGCCGGCGCCAGCAGGGCCAGCAGCCGGTCGAGGTTTCGGCCCGTGGCCGCGGCGGCGGGGCGGCCGGCCTGCTCTTCGTGGCGTCCCGGGCAGGAGAACACCACCGCCACTTTCTTTTCTTTCCCCACCTGCAGGTGTATGGACATGAAAGCCCCCGGCAGATTCCCACCCGATTTTATGTTTCAACTCACAGATGAAGCCGAGTCATGGTGGACGCCGATATTAATTCCATCCTTCATCAAATGGTCGCCAGAAACTCCGCCACAGTTTGGACGAGTATGCCAAAAGTCAGCTCGGGAAAGTTCATAAGTTGGCCGAAATCCTTAAGATCGCCGGTCAGTAGATGGGTTGCCGCGCCGGTATGAGCGGCCTGGAAGATAGGCCTGTCTTTGAGCGGGAGGCTGTCGGGACAGGGGGCGGAGAGTGAAGGAACGACAATATCGATGTGCCGGAGCAGTTCGCCCAGTTGGGGGAGAGAGGTCGGCGACTTACGCTCCAGATTACGCCGAGTCTCTTCAATAGCATAGGCGCTGGTGAGGAGCCGCCAGTATCCTTCGCCGCCGCAGTCAATGATCAAGGCAGCTTTACCCGAGGGGGTACGCGCAGCGGTGAAGAGGACATTGGCATCGAGAAAAAGCTTCACGGCTTACGTGCCGCGAGCCGCAGTTTCAGCGCGACGCGCTCGCCGTCGTCAAGTCGGTCGGCACTATCCCAGGCGGCAATTTGTTCGTCGCTGAAGATCTCGACTTCCATTACCACAGCCGGTTTTAAGACTATTTCTCCGTTACGATCCTCGATGATGACAGGACCACCAGACTGAATGCCGAATCTTTTACGGAGACCGACCGGCAAAGTCAGTTGTCCGCGATTGGAAACGATCACGGTTTCACGCATTATTATTTTCTCCTTACTAAAGGTTGACTACGTTTAGTTTAGCAGAAAAGCGGTAATACTGCAATACCGGCAAACCGTGTTCTCGCAGGAAAGCAGGGGGCAGAGCTATCCGCCAAAAGGGAACCCGACTCATCAGTTTAGGCACAACAAGGACAGAGGCAATGACGCCGCGCCGGTTTTCTGCTATTATCCCCCCTGTTATTATTGGCTATGCATCACCTATGACAGTCGGGAGGTTCACATGGATCTGCGCGGAACGCACACTATCATACTGAACGAGGGCGAACCGGAGGCAAAGAGGGCCGAGATTCTGGAGTATTTTCACGCCACCTTCACTCTGGACGAGAAGCTCTACGAGACGCTCAAGGAAGACGCCACTTTCTGTCTGCGGGCCGACAGGCTCAGGCATCCGTTGATCTTCTACTTTGGGCACACCGCCACTTTTTTCGTCAACAAGCTGGTGATCGCTGGCGTTTTGCCCAAGCGCATCAACCCGCGCTTCGAGTCGCTGTTCGCCGTCGGCGTGGACGAGATGTCCTGGGACGACCTGGACGCCACCCACTACGACTGGCCGACCCGCGCAGAGGTGAAAAAGTATCGCGACCAGGTGCGCGAGCTGATGGACGGCCTGATCCGCAGCCTGCCGCTGACCCTCCCCATTGCCTGGGAGGATCCGTTCTGGGCGATTCTGATGGGGATAGAGCACGAGCGGATCCACCTGGAGACCTCGTCGGTGCTGATCCGCCAACTGCCGATCGACCAGGTGCGGCGCCTGGATTTCTGGGAGATCTGCCGGGATTGGGCGGAGCCTCCGGAGAACGTGCTGCTGCCGGTGCCGGGAGCGAAGGTGCTGCTCGGCAAGGAGGCGGGTAATCCGCTCTACGGCTGGGACAACGAGTACGGCAGGAACGAGGCGGAGGTGCGCGGCTTCGCCGCCTCCAAATACCTGGTCTCCAACCGCGAATTCCTCGGCTTCGTGGAGGACGGCGGCTACCGGGAACCCGAGTGGTGGACCGAGGAAGGGTGGAACTGGAAGAGCTTCAAGGAGGCCGAGCACCCGCTCTTCTGGGTGCCGAGGGCAAACGGCTGGGGGCTGCGCACCATGCTGGAGGTTATCGATCTCCCCTGGAACTGGCCGGTCGAGGTGAACTACCTGGAGGCGAAGGCCTTTTGCAACTGGCTCGCGGCCAAAAGCGGCAAGCCGATCAGGCTTCCGACCGAGGACGAATGGAACCGCCTGCGCGAGCTGGCGGCGGTCCCGAATCAGCCGGAGTGGGAGCGCGCCCCCGGCAACATCAACCTGGAGGGGTGGTGCTCGTCCTGCCCGGTCGACCGCTTCGCCTTCGGCGAGTTTTACGACCTGATCGGCAACGTCTGGCAGTGGAGCGAGACCCCCATCTATCCCTTTCACGGCTTCAGCGTGCACCCCTGGTACGACGACTTCTCGACGCCGACCTTCGACGGCCGCCATAACCTGATGATGGGCGGTTCCTGGATCTCGACCGGCAACGAGGCGACCCGGGAAGCGCGCTACGCCTTCAGGCGCCACTTCTTCCAGCACGCCGGCTTTCGCTACCTGGAGAGCGCCCACCCGGTGGAACTGCACGAGGACCCCTACGAGACGGACCAGCTTACCGCGCAGTACTGCGACGCCCATTACGGCGCCGAACATTTCGGGGTGCCCAACTTCGCCAAGAGTTGCGCCGACGTCTGTCTGGAGCTGAGCCAGGGGCGGGGGAGGAGCGCCGCCCTCGACCTCGGCTGCGCCGTCGGCCGCGCCAGTTTCGAGCTGGCGCGCGGCTTCGACAGCGTCACCGGACTCGATTTCTCCAGCCGCTTCTTCCGGCTGGCGGCCGGCATGCAGCACGAAGGGTACCTGCGCTACGCCCTGACCGAGGAGGGGGAACTGCTCTCCTACCATGAGCTGGCCCTGGCCGAGCTGGGGTTGGAGGAGGTGCGGGACAAGGTGCGCTTCTTCCAGGCGGACGCCTGCAACCTGCCGGAAAAGTTCACCGGCTACGACCTGGTGCTGGCCGCCAACCTGATCGACCGGCTCTATGCGCCGCGCCTCTTCCTGGAGGGGATCAGCGGCCGGCTCAACCCCGGCGGTCTGCTGGTGATCGCCTCGCCCTATAGCTGGGGCGAGCAGTTCACCAAGAAGGAGGAGTGGCTGGGGGGGTACCGGGAGGCGGGGGAAAACGTCTTCGCCCTGGAGGGGCTGACCCAGTGCCTGTCGCCGCATTTCCGCAGGCTCGGCGAGCCGCGCGAGCTGCCGTTCGTGATTCGGGAGACGCGCCGCAAGTTCCAGCACAGCGTGGCGCAGTTGACCGTCTGGGAGCTGAGATGACCAAGGGGTGGAATTTCGACGAGATCATCGACCGGCGCGGCACCGCCAGCGAGAAGTGGGACAAGTACCGGGACCGCGACGTGATCCCGCTCTGGGTGGCGGACATGGACTTTCGCTCGCCACCGGCGGTGATCGACGCGCTGCACGAGCGGGTGAGCCATGGCGTCTTCGGCTACACCGCCCCTCCCGAGGGGCTGACCCGGGCGGTGATCGACGCGCTCCGCTCGGAGTTCGGCTGGCAGGTGTCGGACGAGTGGCTCACCTGGCTTCCCGGCCTGGTGACCGGTTTGAACGTCTGCTGCCGCGCGGTCGGCGAAGCGCGGGACGAGGTGATCACCTTCACGCCGGTGTATCCCCCCTTCATGTCCGCGCCCCCTCTGGCCGACAGAGCCCTGGTGAAGGTGCCGCTGCGCTATGCCGAGGGGCTTTGGGGATTGGACCTGGAGGCGCTGGAGCGGGCGGTCACCCCCCGGAGCCGGCTCCTTTTGTTGTGCAGTCCGCACAACCCGGTGGGGAGGGTTTGGACGCTGCAGGAGCTGAGATCCCTGGCCGACTTCGCCCGCAGGCACGAGCTGGTGATCTGCAGCGACGAGATCCATGCCGGGCTGGTGCTGGACGAGCAACTGCGTCATCTGCCGATAGCCGCCCTGGATCCGAAGACCGGCGGGCGCACCATCACCCTGCTGGCGCCCAGCAAGACCTTCAACGTCCCCGGGCTCGGCTGTTCCTTTGCGGTGATCGCCGACGCCGGCTTGCGCCGTTCCTTCCGCAAGGCGATGGGAAGGATCGTGCCCCACGTGAACCTCTTGGGGTACACGGCGGCGGAGGCGGCCTATCGTTATGGGGAACCGTGGAGGCGGGAGCTGCTTGTCTACCTGCGGGGCAACAGAGATCTGGTCGAGCGGGAGGTGGCGCGGATGCCGGGTTTGAGCGTCGCGCGGGTGGAGGCGACCTATCTATCCTGGATAGACGTCAGGGAGACCGGCATCGAGGACCCGGTGGGGTTTTTCGAGCAGGCGGGAGTCGGGCTGTCCGGCGGGGCGGACTTCGGTTTGCCCGGTTTCGTCAGGCTCAACTTCGGCTGTCCGCGCTCGCTTCTGGCCGAGGCCCTCAGGCGCATGCGGGAGGCGCTGAGGACCGATTGATAAGCAAGACAGATCGATCCGTCCGATCGGTCCGATCCGCCTGATCAGTCCGATCGTTCAGTTTTTAAAAACCTGGTTTTCCTGTTCCTGGACCCTGATGAAGGTGGTGCGCTTGGTCAACTCCTTCAGGCAAGAGGCGCCGACATAGGTGCAGGCGGAACGCACGCCGCCGAGAATGTCCCTGACGGTCTCGTCTATCGGGCCGCGATACGGTACCTCCACGGTCTTCCCCTCCGAGGCGCGATAGGAGGCAACTCCCCCGGCATGCTTGTCCATAGCCGTCGTGGAACTCATGCCGTAGAACAGTTTGAACTGCTTGCCGCCGCGCTCCACCATCTCGCCGCCGCACTCGTCGTGCCCGGCGAACAGCCCCCCCAGCATGACGAAATCAGCCCCTCCCCCGAACGCCTTGGCGACGTCTCCCGGACAGGTGCAGCCGCCGTCGGAAATGATCCTCCCCCCCAGGCCGTGGGCGGCGTCGGCGCATTCGATCACGGCGGAGAGCTGCGGATAGCCGACTCCCGCCTTCACGCGGGTGGTGCAGACCGAGCCGGGGCCGATGCCGACCTTGACGATGTCGGCCCCGGCCAGCAGCAGCTCCTCCACCATCTCCCCGGTCACCACGTTCCCGGCGGCGATGGTCTTCTCGGGGAAGGCGTCGCGGACCTTGCGGACGAAGGTCACGAAACTCTCGGCGTAGCCGTTGGCGACGTCGATGCAGATGAAAGCGAGCTGGGGGTGGTTCTTCATGATCTTGGAGAGTTTTTCGAAGTCGCTCCCCGAGGTGCCGGTGCTGACCATGATGCGGGGATAGATGGAGTCGTTGCCGCCTTTAAGGTAGGCGTCCCACTCGGCCACGCCGTAATGCTTGTGGATGGCGGTCATCATGCCGTGCATCGCCAGGCTCCCCGCCACCTGGAAGGTGCCGGTGGTGTCCATGTTGGCGGCGATCACCGGCACGCCGCTCCACTCGTGCCCGCTGTGCAGAAATTTGAAATGGCGCAGCAGGTCGACCTGGGAGCGGCTTTTCAGGTTCGACCTTTTGGGCCTGATCAACACGTCGGCAAATCCGAGTTTTATATCGTTCTCAACGAACATCGGCATCTCCATGGAAAACAGCAGTCCTTCACCGCGAAGACGCGAAGGTCGCGAAGAAAACCAAACAATCGAGCCTTCAACCTCAAGAGCCAAAGGCGACCGGCCCGATTCTCCTTCGCGTTCTTCGCGCCTTCGCGGTGAGGAGGTTGTATTTCACCAGAGTAGCCCAAACGCCGGCGCGGGACAAGCTTCCTCTTCGGGTCTCGGTGACGGCATCCCGGCGGCATCGGAGAGCCTTTACGCCGGGACGGCCTCTGTGCTAGAGTGCCGGCGGAGGTAACTGCATGCATGAGCTCAATCGGCTGCGCCGCCAGCGCTGGCTGATCTTTTCCGTCCTGGCCTTCGTCTATATCCTCGCCTACTTCTACCGGGTGTCGCTGGCCGTGGTGGCGGGCGACGTCTCCCGCGAACTGCATCTGCTGCCGGCCCAACTGGGGACGCTCGCCAGCATCTTCTTTTATGCCTACGCCGCCGCCCAGATCCCGCTGGGGCCGATGATCGACCGCTTGGGAAGCCGGGTGGTGATCGGCGGCTGCAGCGTGCTGACCGCCGTCGGCGGCGTGCTCTTTTCCCGGGCCGCCACCATGAACGAAGCGCTGGCGGCGCGCGTGCTGCTGGGATTGGGGACCTCGTGCGTGCTGATGGCCAGCCTGGCGATCTTCAGCCACTGGTTCAGCAAGCAGGAGTTCGGCAAGGTCTCCGGCCTGATGGTGGCGCTCGGCAACCTGGGGAACCTCGCCGGCACGGCCCCGCTGGCCCTGGCGGCGAGCCTGATCGGCTGGCGCAGCTCTTTCCTGGCGGTGGGGGTGGTGCAGGCGGCGGTGACGGTGCTGATTTTTTGCCTGGTGCGCGACCGGCCGCCGCAAGACCCGTCCGGCGCCGGCGAAGCGGCCGCTCTGCACACGGTGGGCATGCTGGCCGCCTGGAAACAGATCCTCAGCAATCGCGACTTCTGGCTGTTGGGAGCGGTGGCTTTTTCCTGGTACGGGAATTTTCTGGCGGTGCAGGGGTTGTGGGGCGGGCCCTACCTGATGCAGGTGCTGAAGTCGAGTCGGGCCGAGACCGGCGGCATGCTGATGTACATCTCGATCGGCTTCATTGCGGGGAGCCTCTTGATCGACAGCTTCGCCCAAAAGACCATGCGCTCCTACAAGAATGCGCTGCTGGCGGGCCAGGCGCTGCTCTTGCTGCTGATGACCTGTTTTCTCGGGGTGGCCGAGCATCTGCCGTCGGCGGCGTTGGCGGTCCTCTTCTTCGTTTTGGGGATCGCCTTCTCCAGCGGGGTGCTGATCTATCCCATAGTCCGCTCGATGTTCCCGGTGCGCATCGTCGGCACCGCGCTCACCTCGTTGAACTTCTTCGTGTTGATGGGGGCCGCCTCGATGCAGCAGGTGATGGGGGTGATCATCGGCTCGTTCTTGAAAATGACCCCGGACGCGCCCGCGCAGGCCTTCCACGCCGGCTTTCAGTTTCCCGTCGGCGCCCAGGCCGTGGCCATAGCGCTCTTTTTCTTCGCCAGGAATTATTGAGCCAGCTGCCCCAGCGCCTCCCGGAAGGCCTGCAGGGTCTTGGACCGTTTCAACTGCTTCAGCTCCCGGTCAAGCTCGGCATCCTCGACGTTGGCCACCACTCCCTTGATCTTGCCCAGCACCTGGGCATCCCCGCAAAAAAGATCCTCGTAGAGCGGCAGCAGTCCGCTCAGGTAGCGGTGCAGCATGGTCCGCCTTTCGCGGCAGTCGGGCTCGGCCGCCGCCCTGCCGCGCATCCTTTCAAACAGCATCGGCTCGCCTATGGCGCCGCGCCCCAGCATCAGCCCGGCGGCGCCGGTCTCCCTGAGCACGCGCGCTCCCTGGGCGGCGCTTCTGATGTCGCCGTTGGCGATCACCGGCAGCGCGGTCCTTTGCACCACCTCGGCGGTGATGCCGTGGTCGGCCAGGCCGTTGTAGGCCTGGCGCACCGTGCGCGGATGAAGCACCAGAAAGTCCACCCCGGCCGACTCGAACAGGCTAAGCAGCGAAAAGATCTGCCGCGGGTCGTCGTAGCCGGCGCGCAGTTTCAGCGAGAAGCCGCAGGAGATGGCCTCGCGCAGCGCCGGGATGATCTCTTCCAGCAACTCCGGGCGCTTCAGCATGCCGCCGCCGGTGAGACCGCTGGTCATCCTGCCGTAAGGGCACCCCATGTTCAGGTTGATGTGCGCGGCGCCGGCTTGCTGCGCGGCTAGAGCCGCGGAGACCAGCGCTTCCCTGCCGTGTCCGATCAATTGCACGACCAGCGGCACGCCCTTTTCGGCCGCGCTGATCTCGCGCAGGTCCCCCGGAGCCAGGCGCTTTTTGGCCGCCACGGGGTTCACCCGCATGAACTCGGTGAAGACCACGTCCGGGCGCACCCATTGCACGAACCAGGAGCGCAGGGCGCCGTTGGTGAGCCCCTGCATGGGAGCCAACATGAGCGGCGTCACTCCCGCGGACCAGGGGAGCCGCGCCGGTCCGGGCGCGAGATCGCGGGCGGCGGCCTGCGTCGTTGCCGTGTGGCGATTTTGAGATACTAGGTCGTTCATATGGGGGCTTTCGGCGCTTGCCGGGCGGAGCGAGGAGGAGCGGGAGGGGCGCTGCGTCCATCTCCCGTGCAACAAAGGCATGGTTTTCGATGATCGGCAGCGACCGCCCTCGCGGGGGTCGCTGCCGATGGCAACCTGCGGCTATTTAATTTCCAGCAGCTCGATCTCGTAGGTGATGTCTTCGCCGGCCAGCGGATGGTTGGCGTCGACGGTGAGGGTATCGGCGGTCACCTCGACCACGGTCACTTCCACCGGCTCGTCGTCATCGCCGGTCAGCTCCAGTTCCATGCCCACTTCCGGAACGATGTCGCCGGTCAGCTGGTCGCGGCTGATGGAGAAAACTTCCTCCTCGTCGTACTCGCCGAAGGCGTCGGCCGCCGGAATGGTGACCGTCTTCTTGTCGCCGGGCGCCATGCCGACCAGCGCTTCTTCGACTTGGGTGAAAAACTCTTCGTTGCCGATGGTCAGCTCCATCGGGCCGGTCTCGCAGCCGCAGCCGTCGTCGTCGCAGCCGCAATCGGAGTCGTCGTTGCAGCCGCAATCGGCATCGTCGTCGCAGCAGCCCGTTTCCTTGATGGTGGTGTCGAAAATGGAGCCGTCCTGGAGCGTGCCGGTGTAATTGATCACTACCAGGTCGCCTTTTTTTGCAATCGCCATGTCAATATTTCCTTCTCGTGGTTGTTTTTATTTGATAGCTACTCGGTGAATGTTACTTGCGACCGTGCCCGCGAGTCCAGCAAAATCGCGCACGATAAGGAATTTTTTTCGCCGCTGCTGCGCCGGGCACGTCAAGGTGTTGAAAAATAGCGATTTCTCGGCTGCGCCGGCGCTTCCTGCTTTACAGCCCTCGGACATTTGTGAAACAATTGTCATAAGCAGTAAGGAGGAAACGGCCATGGAAAAAAAGGATAAAACGGTCACGGCGGACGAGTGGAGGTCGCGCTACCAAGCCGTAGGTCTTGACGACAATATGATGGCGCACTGGCATACGCTGTTCGAGCGGGAGAACCCGTCGGGATACCAGAGCTTCCAGGAGTGGCTTTGCCTCCCGGAAGAGCGTATGGCGATGGTGCGCGGTAAAACTGAGGACTCCAAGAAGTAACCGGCAGCACGCGGAAATAGATGTTGAGAAAAAGAGGCACAGGGAAGCGGTGCGACTGCCGCTACTCTGTGCCTCAAACAGCTCTGGCCGGATGCGTCACCCTTTGGCGGCCGATTGCTCCTTCATCAGTTTCCGGGACGCGAAATTGTAGCACTGCAGATAGGTGAGAATGGTGAGTATGAAGCTGTAGAAAAGGATGCTCAGCACCATGGGGTCGGCCGGGGCCGCCAGGATGAAGACGACGAAGAAGCCGAAGACCGAAATCTTGACGATGTCGGCGAACCGTTTTTTCTTGCCGACCGCTTTGACCTCCTCTTTGCTGAGGTTGCCGATGAGCGAGAGGTCGCGGTCCGCTTCCTTGAGGGCGAAGCGGTAAATCGGATAAAAAAGGATGACCTGAATGACGAAGGCGGCCACCACCCCCTGCATGAAGTTCCTGCCCCTGCCGATGGCGTTCAGTTTCGCCTGAAAGTTCACAGCCACAAAAGCGAGCAACGCCATCAATCCGATCTGGACCACGGCGAATATCTTGATGGTCTTCCTGATCCCCTTGAAGTCTGAGCCAGTTGTCATCCATTTCTCCTGTTTTCGGTTAGGCCCTGGCATCGGGGCAGGCGGCAGCGGCCCACCATACCAAATAAAATACCGGCATACAACACAAAGAAGCGGCGCAGCAGCGGCGGGAACGAGCGGAGGCGCGCCCCCCGCCAGCGAGGCATGCGCCCCGCGCCTGGCAAGAGGTCGGCGTCATCGGCATCGCGCCGATTTTTTGCGTTGCTCGCAGCTTCGGAATCGAGTACCTTTCTAGCCCGGCGGATACCCTTGCGGTGCGGCAGTGCCCCTGCGGGGGGAAGGTTCGGGAGGCTGTGAAATAAAAGGAGCGCGAAAGATGGACGTGATACTCAATGCCATAGAACAGCGGGTGCTCGGCTCTTTGATCGAGAAGGAGTTGACCACGCCGGAATACTACCCGCTTTCCCTGAACGCGCTGGTCAACGCCTGCAACCAGAAATCCAACCGGGACCCGGTGCTGACTTTGGAGGAGGCCGAGGTGACGCGGGCGCTGGATTCCTTGCGCTTCAAGCAGTTCGCGCTCCTCTCCGGCATGGGGGGGCGCGTGGCCAAGTACCGCCATGCTCTGGTGGAAAAGTTTCGCTTCTCCCCGGCGGAACTGGCGCTGTTGAGCGAACTGCTGGTCCGGGGACCTCAGACGGTCGGAGAGCTGAGGACGCGGGCGGAGAGGATGCACCCCTTCGGCGACCTCGCCGAGGTCGAGGCCGTGCTGGCGGAACTGATGGAGCGCACCCCGCCGGTCGTCACCCGGCTCCCCCGCCAGCCGGGAAGAAAAGAACCCCGCTATTGCCATCTCTTGGGGGGCGAACCGGACCTGACCGCGCTGGAGGGCGCGCCGGCGGAGGGCGCCAGATCGAGAGGCGGCGCGGACAACGAGAAGATCGCCAAGCTGGAAGAGGAGCTTTCCGGACTGCGCCAGGAAGTGGCGGAGCTTCGCCAAATCGTGGCCGATTTCAAAAAATCGCTGGAGTAGCGGCCACTTTGGCAGAAACGTTAGGAGTCAACGCATGACAGTCAGCAAAACGGAGCTTGCCGCGAAGATCGATGTCGCCGAGTGGTTCATGCTGCGGGCGCACCTGGAGCGCGGCGGGGTGGTCGTGGTCGACGGCCTGCTCGATCTCGCCGAGGTCGGCGCAGCGGTCGCCGCCGACGAGGTCGCGACCATAGAGCGCTGGCTCGCCGCAGGCCTGGTCGGCAAACCGACGGCGCAGCAGATCGAGTCCTGGGACGCGGCGCAGGGGAAACGCTTCCTCTGCCTGATCGTCTCCCCTTACGTGCTGGTTCAAGAAGAGTCGCCCGCCAACGGGTGACGAAGGAGGCTTTTATGGAGAAGGAGCAGGCGGATGCGGTATCCTGCACGCGCTGCAGCAGCGTCTGGCAGAAAACGGGCGCGACCAACTGCTGGAGCGGCAATCCGGAGACGGCGCCGCCCCGGCCCGGCAACTGCCCGGCCAACGGCTATGCGGAGGTGGTAGCGGAGGCGTTCGGGGTCATGAAGGGGGAGAGCGAGGACGCCAGGATCGCCTTCGTGGCGGCGCGGGTGGAGGGGCTCTGCTACCAGCCGATTCCCGGCTCGGACGCCGTCAACGCGCGCTGGACCAGGGTCGAGGACACCATCGCCTTCGCCAAGCTGATGGGTTACCAAAAGATCGGCCTCGCCACCTGCCTCGGCCTGCTGGAAGAGTCCGAGCGGCTGGTCGCCATCCTGAAGGCGCAGGGGTTCACGCCGCTGAGCGTCTGCTGCAAGGCCGGCAGCATCGACAAGATAGAACTCGGATTGAAGGAAGAGGACAAGGTGCGGCCGGGGACCTTCGAGCCCGCCTGCAACCCCATCGCCCAGGCCAAGATCTGCAACGATCTGGAGACCGACATGAACATCATCGTCGGGCTCTGCGTCGGCCACGACATGCTGTTCAACAAGCACTCCAACGCCCCGGTGACCACGCTGGTGGTGAAGGACCGGGTCACCGGCCATAACCCGGTCGCGGTGCTCTACGGACAGAATTTTTACTACAAGCGGCTGCAAAAGGGGCCGATGGTCGTCGAGTGAGCCGACGATCTAGGCCGTTTTCTCCAGGGCCTGCGCGATCAAGGCTCGGCAGGCCATGAAGTCGATCGGCTTGGAAATATAGGCGTCCATCCCCGCGTCCAGACATCTCTGCTCGTCCTCCTTCAGGGCATGGGCGGTCATGGCGATGATCGGGATATGGGCGCCGCTTTTTTGCTCCAGCCGCCGTATGGCGGCGGTGGCCTCGAAGCCGTTCATGCGCGGCATCTGCACGTCCATCAGAATCAGGTCGTAGCCGCCGCTTGCCCACATCTCGACCACCTTCTCGCCGTTCTCGGCGAACTCCACCTGGTACTTCGAGCGTTGCAGCATCGATCCCAGCACCTGCCGTATGATCTGTTCGTCCTCGGCGACCAGGATGCGCGCCAGGCGGCTCTGCTGCGCGTCGGGGCGCTCCTTTGCCGGGGGCGCGCTCGCCGGGGCCTGCGCGTCGTCGTCCGGCGCCGCCGCCAGCGGGATGCTGCAGAAGAAGGTGCTCCCTTTCCCCTCTTCGCTGAAAAAGCCGATAGTCCCTCCCATGCGCTCCACGATCTCCTTGCTGATGGCAAGGCCCAGGCCGGCGCCGCCGTAACTGCGGGAATGGGAATCGTCCACCTGGCTGAATTCGCGAAACAGCAGGTCCTTCTTGCTCTCGGGGATGCCGATGCCGGTGTCGGTCACCGCGAAGACGATCTCCTGCTTGCCGCCGGCCGCCTCTCCCCCCACCGCGGCGCGCATCTCCACCTTCCCCTTTTCCGTGAACTTCACCGCGTTTGCCACCAGGTTGGTCAGGACCTGGCTGAGCCGGATCTGGTCTCCCAGCAGGGTCCGCGGCACGCCGTCGGCCACCGCGATCTCCAGCAGCAGCCCCTTGGCCTTGGCGACCGGGAGCAGGATGTTGAAGGTGCTTTCCAGGCAACCGCGGACGGTGAAAGGCTTTTCCTCGATCAACAGTTTGCCCGCTTCTATCTTGGTCAGATCCAGGATGTCGTTGAGGATGTGCAACAAGGAACGCGCCGAGATGTGGGCCGTGCCGATGAATTCGCGCTGCTCCGCCTCCAGATCCCCCGAGAGGGCGAGGTCGAGCATGCCCAGCACCCCGGTCATCGGGGTGCGCAGTTCGTGGCTCATGTTGGCCAGGAACTGGCTCTTGATGCGGGTGGCGGCCTCGGCCGTCTCCTTGGCCTGGCGCAGTTCGTCCTCCATGCGCTTGCGCTCGGTGACGTCCCGCCCCGCCACCACCGATCCGATTACCGCGTCGTCCCGGTCGCGAATGGGGGCGAAGCTGTAGCTCCCCACCCAGCATTCTCCGGTGTCTTTGCGGCGCAGCGAGTACTCCGCATTGGTCGCCGTCTCGCCGCGCAGCGCGCGGGGGACCGCCCACTGCTCCACGGGCAACGGTTCGCCTCCGGGGAGAAAGACATCGAGAATGTCGGGGTACTCGGCGAAGGTTTTGGCGCACTCGTCTTTGTTGCGGAACTTGTGGAAGGTGGCGAAGGCGTCGTTGAAATCGATGAAGCGCCCCTCGGTGTCCGTGATGAACACGGCGTCGGTCATGCTGGCCAAAGCCGCCTCCAGTTTCAGTTTGCCGGCCGCCGCCTCGGCCTCGGCCCGCTTGCGTTCCGTCACGTCCTGCAGGGAGATCAGGGCGTATTCCTGGCCGTCGAGGGTTATCAGGTTGACGTTGACCAAAACGGCGACGGCCTGCCCCGATTTGGTGAACAGCGTCTGTTCTCGATTGCATACCTGATCGAGCCGCCGAAGTTCGTCGATCAGCTCGGCGCGGAGCAGGGGATCGCGGTTCACGCCGATTTCCAGCGAGGTCTTTTCCAGCACCTCCGCCTTGTCGTAGCCGAACAGCTCGGTCCAGGCCTCGTTGGCGTCGACGAAGCGGTGATCCGAGCATCGCGACAGCACGGCCGGCAGCGAGGCCTTGCTGAACATGGTGGCGAATTTTTTCTCGCTGTTGCGCAGCGCGTCTTCCATCAGCTTGCGCTCGGTGATGTCGATCAGGGTGACCACGATGCCGTCGATCTCGCCCCGCGCGCTCCGGTAGGGGAAAATCCTCTTCAGGTAGCAGCGATCGACGTTGAGCGCGCTCACCTCGCGCTCGGCGAAAGGTTCTCCCGCCAGCACCGTCTCCGCGTCGCGGCTCAGGGTGGACCAGTCGATCCTGCCGGCAAAGAACCGGAAGGAGCGCCCGGCGTCGGCCGGGATCAGGTTGAAGAGCAGCGCGGCCGCGGGGGTGAAGCCCTTGAGGCGCAGGCTGCGGTCCAGGAAGATGGTGGCGATCCCGGAGCTGGCCAGCAGGTTTTCCATGTTGCCGGTGGCGAGGCTCAACTCTTCCACCTTCACCTGCAACTCGGCGTTGACCGTGACCAACTCCTCGTTGAGCGCCTGCAACTCCTCCTTGGAGGTTTCCAGCTCCTCATTGGTCGACTGGAGTTCCTCGTTCATGGACTGGAACTCTTCGTTGATGGACATGAGTTCTTCGTTGACCGAGACGAAGCCCTCGTTGGAGGTCTCCAACTGCTCGCTGACGGTCTGCAACTGCTCATGGGTGACGCGCAGTTGCTCCTCCAACTGGCGGATCAGCAGGTCCTTGGAGGCGTCGTCGCCATATCCGCCCTGGGCGACCATCGGCGCGGTCAAGGCTGCCTTCGGGGCGGAAGGTTCGAAGATGACCAGCAACAACTTGCCGGCGGCGGCCGGCGCGGGGAGCGGTCTAACCCGGACGTCGATGGTCGCCTCGTCCTCGCCGTCGCCGACGCTCACCCCTCGAAAGAGGAACTCCTGCTGCTCGGCAAACCCTTTGAAGATCGCGGCTCGCAGGGCGGGTCCCAGCTGTTGCCGCGCCATCTTCAGTATGTCGCGGGTCGGCTCCCCTTCCGGCGCCTCCAGAAAGCGGCCGGTCTTGGAGAAGAAATGAACCACCTCGTACTTGTCGTTGACCAGCACGCTGGGGGGGGCGTAGCTGTCGAGGAGGAGTTTCTCCGCCAGCGCCGCGGGCGCCTGCTGTTCGACGCCGCTTTGGCTGGCGGTGCGTGCTTTTCCCGGCAGGTGGATCGAGGTGGTCAGGGGAAAGAGCGTGGTCGGCCGGGAAACCCCCTCTCGGCGGCGATAGATCCTCCACTTCTTGTCGATGGCGGCGAACAGTTCGCAGTGGTGTCCCACCGACTCGGTGCTTCCCAGGAAGAGCACTCCGTCGGGCTTGAGCACCTGGTGGAACAGGGAGACCAGCCGCTTTTGCATGTCGGGGTTCAGGTAGATCAGGAAATTGCGGCAAACCAGCAGGTCGAGCCGCGAGAAGGGAGGGTCCTTGATCAGGCTGTGGTGGGCGAAGACCACCATTTCCCGCAGAGATTTGGACACCTGCCAGCGCCCGTCGCTCTTTTGGAAGAAAGCCCCGAGCCGCCGCTCGCCGACGGAGGCGCAGGCGTCGCCGTCGTAGAGGCCGGCGCGCGCCTGGGCGACCGCCGTCTGGTCGATGTCGCTGGCGAAAAACTGCACCTTGGTCGGGAGCCGGTGCTCGTCCAGGTATTCGCGGACCAGCATGGCCATCGAGTAGACTTCCTCACCGGTGGCGCAGCAGGCGTGCCAGATGCGCAAAGGCTCCTCGGGGTCGCGGTTGCGAAACAACTGCGGGATGGTCTCCCGGCGCAGGATCTCGAAGGCATCGGGGTCGCGGAAGAAAGCGGTGACGCCGATCAGGATGTCCTGGCAAAGGGCCTCAGCCTCCAACGGATGCTCCTGCAGCAAGGCGAGGTATTTCCCCAGTCCTGCCGCATCGTTAACCGCCATGCGCCGTTCGATGCGCCTGAGCACGGTTTTGACCTTGTAGGAGCTGAAGTCGTGGCCGGTCCTGGCCCGCAGCACGGCGAGGATGGCCTGGAGTTCCTGGTCGAGAGTGGCGGGATGACAGGCGTGGGAGGACAAGGCGCAGGCGCCGCGGGCGATCTCGGCGATTTTCAGCGGGATCTCAGCGGCGGGGAGGACCAGCGCGGCGGCTCCGCTGTCGATGGCGCTGCGCGGCATGCCGGGGTTTTCGGCCGTTTCCGGGTCCTGCACGATCACCAGGCCGCCGGCATCCCTGACCGCCGCGACACCGGCAGCGCCATCGGCGCCGATGCCGGACAGGACCACGGCGACGGCGTGCTTCCCTTTGGCTGCGGCAAGCGAGCGGAACAGGCGGTCGATGGGGTGATGGCTTGTTGATGGCGTCGCAGCGTCGTGCGGGTGCTGCACGAAACGGTTGCCGCTCACGGCCAGTTCCCGGCCCGCCGGGATCACGTGGACCCGGTCCGGCCAAAGTTCCATCCCCTCTTCGGCGGTCACCACCTCCATGGCGGTGTAGCGCGCCAGCAAGTCGGCCAGAAAGGACGGGCCGTGTGGAGGGAGGTGCATGATCACCACGAAGGCGAGGCCGCAGTCGGTGGGCATGACGGCGAAGAGTTGCTCCAACGCTTCCTGGCCGCCGGCGGAAGCGCCGATAGCCGTCACCAGACAGGGGACGGCGTGGTCGTCCTTTGCCTGGTGGCCGAATTGAGCGGGCGAAGGAGCGGCGCCGCCATCTCCGGAAAATGACCTGGTATCCAGTGGCATCAGGTGAACCTCGTCGTTGCTGCATAGATTGGCGAGCGTCGAGCGCACAAACAGCGGGCGGCGCCTGTTGAAGCTTTGCTACAGCGGGCAAGGTGCTGCGGCCGAGCGGCGATATGGGTCGGAAGTAGACGGAGTAGTGATCGATTTACTTTTTTATTGGCCCCGTGTCAACAGCAATATGGCTCTGGCAGGGAACAAAGCCGGCTTGGCCCGAGCGCAGTTCCAGGGACAGAACCAAAGGCCTTGCTTCAACGGCTGTGGGTGGGGGCGTCCAGGCTGGGATAAACGGCTTCCTGCTTGTGGATGGCGCCTTCGCGGGTGAGGACGCTGGAGTAAAGGATGAACCGGTCGACCGTAAAAGGGGTGCAGGCGAAATCGGCATGGCGTTTTTCGAACCGCAGCACGGCCTCTACGGCCGGATCCTTGAGGCGCGCGAGCGTAATGTGCGGCGAGAAGCGGCGCTCGTCGGCGGGCATCCCGACCCCGATGACCGCCGCTTCGATCTCCCTTTGCAACAGCAGTAGTTCCCGGCTCGGCTGCATCCCGACCCAGAGCACGCGCGCCCTGCCGCCGGGAGGGAAGTGGCCGACGTCGCTAAGGGCGAGGGGAAAAGCGGCGAAGCGGACCCCGCAGAGGGCGGCGGCAAGCCGGGAACAGCCGGCCTCGTCCACCTCGCCCAGAAAACGCAGGGTCAGGTGGAGTTCCGGCCCCCCTACCCACCTGGCCCCCTCAAACGAGGGCGCCAGCTTCAACAGGTCGTCCTTTACCGGCTCGGGAAGATCGATCGCCACGAAGAGTCTGGGCATGAATGCCTCCTAGCTGTCGAACAATTGCGCCCTGAGGGGATAAAAAAGATTGACTGGCCGGATTTAGAATGCTAGAAAGTATAGCTTTGGTAATCACCGAGTAAAGGCGCGACACATGCTTGACGCTAGATACCTGCGTGAAAATCTTGATACTGTAGAGGCGAGGCTCAAGTCCAGAGGCGAAGGGGTGAATATCGCCCTGTTCAGGGAACTGGACGGTCGTCGGCGCGAGCTGCTTCAGCAAAGCGAGACGCTCAAAGCGTTACGCAACAAGGTAACCGAAGAGATCTCCCGGCTCAAGGACAAAAGCCAGGGCGACGAGCGCAAGCTCCAGATGCGCGAGGTCTCCCAGCAGATCAAGGGGATCGACGAGTCGCTCAAGGCGGTGGAAGAGGAACTGCAGGCTTTCCTGCTCACCGTCCCCAACATCCCGCATCCGACCACCCCGCTTGGCAAGTCCGAACTGGACAACGTGGTGGTGAGGACCTGGGGCGACGAGCCTGAGCTTAACTTCGCGCCCAAGCCGCACTGGGAGATTGGCGAACAGCTTGGGATCCTCGATTTCGAGCGCGGCGCCAAACTGGCCGGAGCCAGATTCACCCTTTACCGCGGCGCCGGAGCCAGGCTGGAAAGAGCTCTCATTAATTTTATGCTCGATTTGCACACCGAGCAGCATAAATATATTGAAATGCTGCCTCCCTTTATGGTAAACAGGGAGTGCATGACGGGAACCGGCCAATTGCCGAAGTTTGAGGAAGATCTCTTCCACTTGGAAGGGGTCGATTTTTTTCTCATCCCTACGGCGGAAGTGCCGGTGACCAACATACACCGCGGCGAGATCCTGAAGGGGTCGGAGCTGCCGATTTCCTACGTGGCCCACACCCCCTGTTTTCGCAAGGAGGCCGGCTCCTACGGCAAGGACACCCGCGGGTTGATCAGGCAGCACCAGTTCAACAAGGTGGAGCTGGTGAAGTTCACCGCGCCCGACCGTTCCTACGAGGAACTGCAGATACTGCTCGGCCATGCCGAGGAGGTGCTGCGCAGGCTGAACATCCGCTACCGCGTGGTGGAACTTTGCACAGGCGACATAGGGTTTTCCTCGGCCAAGACCTTCGACATCGAAGTCTGGCTGCCGGGGCAGAACTGCTACCGGGAGATTTCCTCCTGCAGTTGTTTTGAAGACTTCCAGGCCCGCCGAGCTGGGATACGTTTCAGGCCGGAAGAAAAGGCAAAGCCTGAATTCGTCCATACGCTGAATGGTTCGGGGTTGGCAGTCGGCAGGACCGTAGTGGCAGTGCTGGAGAATTACCAGCAGGCCGATGGCTCCGTGCTGATACCCGAAGCGCTCAGGCCCTACATGGGCGGGCTGGAAAGGATCAGCTAGAGTTTGGAGGAATGGCCGAGTGGTTGAAGGCGGCGGTCTTGAAAACCGTTGAACGAAAGTTCCGTGGGTTCGAATCCTACTTCCTCCGCCAATCTTTCAAGCAGGACGCAGCACGACTCAAACGGAGAGCTGGCCGAGTAGGTCGAAGGCGCTCGCCTGCTAAGCGAGTATACTGGGAAACCGGTATCGAGGGTTCGAATCCCTCGCTCTCCGCCATTTTTGGGCGGCAGCGTAGAAGTTGCAGGTGGTAGTGGAGGTCTGGGTGAAGCGATTGATGAAACTGCTGGTTTTGTCACTGGTCGCTATGGGTGCAGCAGCAGGATGCACCGAGCAATCGAGCGGCAACCCGGCGGCGACCAAGTCCCAGCCGATCAGGGTCCCCTCGGTAGTAGTCGTGCCGGAAAGCGTGCAAGGAAAATGGAAGGCGGTAAGCATCGCCGTCCTCGACAAGAACGCGAAAGACCAGCATGTTTATACGATAGACATCGGTACCGAGTTCAAGTTGCCCGATTCGGACCTGACGCTGAAGATCGAGAATTTTCTGCCGCATTTCGTGATGGACGGCACCACCTTCACCTCCCAGTCCAACGAACTGAAGAACCCGGCGGCGCAGTTGAGCGTCAGGGAAGGGGGGCGGGAGATTTTCAAGGGGTGGCTTTTCAGGCTCTACCCGACCACCCACGCCTTTCAGCATCCGCAGTACGGTTTCACCCTGGTCGATTACGTTGCGGCCAGTTGAAGATAGCATGCGCCCGTAGCTCAGCTGGATAGAGCAATGGACTACGAATCCATAGGTCGGGCGTTCGAATCGCTCCGGGCGCACCATTAAAATCAAGGGCTTATCGCTAATCGCTGTAGGCCCTTACTTGTCATGCCGTAGTAAATGCCGTAATAAAGTTGAAATCAGCTTGCGCCTGTGGCTCAGCTGGATAGAGCACCAGACTACGAATCTGGGGGTCGGGCGTTCGAATCGCTCCAGGCGCACCATTAAAGAGGGGCATGGCTTAAGGCTGTGACCCTTTTTTTTGTCGTGCTAAATATAAGTGCCGCCTAAACATTTCCACTTGACACCCAATCTGCCCTCGATAATATTTCGTGGCCTCCTTAGAGCTTCAGCCGAGTCACCGCGGTTGAGGCGAGAAAAGCCCCGGGGGTTCCAGGGTCCCTCGGGGCTTTTTTTATTCAAACCTGCGATTCATTACCCGGTAACTACTAACCTCGCCATTTCAACCAGCAAAGGGTCACATTTCAAATGCTGCCCTTCTCCAGCAGTCTCTCGGTACCCTCCATTTCGGCCGCTTTGCGCGCCAGATGTCAAAACGCCGCTAAATGCAAAGAAATTGGTAAACAGCGGTTTTCCTTTGCCTCCGCAGCTACTTTGCGCTAAATTTGCCCTTTGCCGATGTGGCCGGCGAGGAGGCGACGTGCAGCAGTTAAAAATGATCCCGAAGGTCGACAGGGTTTTGGAGTGGCCGGCGGTGCGGGAGCTGCTTGCCGGCCATCCCAGGGCGTTGTCGCTGAAGGCCGTGCGCGCCGTGCTCGACCGGCTGCGCGCCGCCGCTTTGGCCGGCCCTTTGGACCCGACTCTCTTTTCCGAGGCGGCCGTCGGCGCCGGAGTGGCGCGCGAGTTGAGTTGTCTTTCCGCGCCGAGCCTGAAGAGGGTGATCAACGGCTCCGGCATCGTCATCCACACCAACCTCGGCCGCTCGATTCTCCCCGAAGCGGCCAGGGCCGCGCTGAACTCCATAGCCTTTTGCTACTCCAACCTCGAGTTCGACCTGGACGCGGGGGTGCGCGGCAGCCGCTACAGCCATGTCGAGGCCCTGATCTGCGAATTGACCGGAGCCGAGGCCGCCATCGTGGTCAACAACAACGCGGCGGCCGTGCTCCTTTCCCTGAGCGCGCTGGCGGCGGGGCGCGAGGCGGTGGTCTCCCGCGGCGAACTGGTGGAGATCGGCGGATCCTTCCGCATTCCCGACGTGATGCGCCTCTCCGGCGTGACGCTCAAGGAAGTCGGCACCACCAACCGCACCCACGCCAGGGACTACCGAGACGCCGTCTCCGCCCAGACCGCGCTCTTTCTCAAGGTGCATTGCAGCAACTTCGCGGTGGTCGGCTTCACCGCCGAGGTGGGCGCCTCGGAACTGGTCGCTCTGGGCGCGGCTGCCGGCGTGCCGGTGCTGGCCGACATGGGCAGCGGCAACCTGGTCGACTTCGCGGGTCTGCTCCCCTGCGACGAGCCCACCGTGCAGGAGTTCGTGCGCGCCGGGGTCGACGTCATCACCTTCAGCGGCGACAAGCTGCTGGGCGGCCCGCAGGCGGGGGTGATCGTCGGCAGGAAGGCCTTCGTCGAGCCGATGAAGAAGCACCCGCTCTTGCGCGCCCTGAGGATGGACAAGCTCACCCTCGCCGCTTTGGAAGCGACCTTGGGGCTCTACCGAGACCGGCGGACCGCCTTGAGCGAGGTGCCGACGCTGAGCATGCTCACCGCTCCCTACGCCGAGCTTGCCGCCCGCGCCAAGCGCATCGCCAAGAAGCTGCGCGGCCGGCTGCCGCAAGCCGTGTCGTTGAGCTTTGCCGAGGGCTTTTCCCAGGCGGGAGGCGGCACGCTGCCGCTTTTGAACCTGCCGACCCTGCTGATCGAGGTCGGCGTGGCCGGGCTCTCGCCCAACGACGTCGAGTCGAGGCTCAGGGGCGCCGAAGTGCCGGTGATCGGCAGAATCTCCAAGGGGGCTTTCCTGCTCGATCCGCGCACCATCCTCGATCAGGACCTGGACGACCTGGCCGCGGCGCTTGCGGCGCTCGGGGAGTAGCCGGGCGTTGCCGGGCGTTGCCGGGAAGATCCGGGGGAAGGGCGAATCCGTGGCGGCTCCCCCGTGGTCGATAACCGTCCAGGCAGATTTTTGTGGTTTTTTCGTGCCGGCGCTGTATAATTCGGCGGTTTACACATGAGTTCCCGCAGCACCATTGTCTCATGAGGTTGCCTTTGAAGAAGATATATGCGCTGATCCCCGCGGCGGGCATGGGAAAACGGATGGGGGCGGGCTCGAACAAGCAGTACCTCCTTTTGGACCGGATGCCGATCCTGGCCCATACCCTCGGGGTTTTCGAGCAGGCGCCTTTCATTGCCGGGATATATCTGATCACTCCCGAGCAGGAGATCCCTTTTTGCCGAAGCGAGGTGGTGGAGCGCTACGGCTTTTCCAAGGTGCGCGCGATCGTGCCCGGGGGGGCGGAGCGCCAGCATTCGGTAATGAACGGGCTGGAGGCGATGGAGGGGACGCGGCCGGACGACCTGGTGCTGATCCACGACGGCGTGCGCCCTTTCGTGTCGATCGACGTCCTGCAGCGCTCGGCGCAAGCTGCGGACGAGTTCGGCGGGGCGGTCGTCGCGGTGCCGGTTAAGGACACGGTGAAGATCGCCCGCGACGGCATCATCGTCGAGACTCCGCCGCGCGACCAGCTCTGGCTTGCCCAGACGCCGCAGGCTTTTCGCTACGGCCTGATCCGCGCGGCCTATGCATCGGCCGCGGCGGACGGCTTCCTCGGCACCGACGACGCCTCGCTCATGGAGCGGCAGGGGTGGCAACTGCGCGTGGTCATGGGCGACTACCGCAACATCAAGATCACTACGCCCGAGGACATGGTGCTGGGCGAGGCATTCCTGAAAAAGTAAGCAAGGGAGTTTCATGCGGATTGGCAACGGTTACGACGTACACAGGCTGGTCGCCGGGAGGAAATTGATCCTGGGCGGCGTCGACGTACCCCACACGATGGGACTTCTCGGGCACTCGGACGCCGACGTGCTGCTGCACGCCCTTTCGGACGCGATCCTCGGCGCCATCGGGGAGGGGGACATCGGCCGGCATTTTCCGGACACGGACCCGGCCTACAAGGGAGCCGACAGCATCAAGCTCTTGCAGCACGTCATGGCGCTTGCCGACGCCAAGGGCTTTCGCATCGGCAACGTCGACGCCACCATCGTCGCCCAGCGCCCGAAGCTCGCCCCTTACATTCAAGAGATGAGGGCGAATATCGCCCGCGCCCTCTCCACCTCCGAGGAGCGGGTCAACGTCAAGGCAACCACCACCGAGGAGCTCGGCTTCGCGGGGCGCCAGGAAGGAATCGCCGCCTACGCAGTCGCGCTGCTGGAACAGAAGAAATAGCTCATTCAGGAGGAAGAACGCCTCCCTACAGGAAGTGATCATGACCAGCATAGAGAGTCCGCTGCCGGAAAAGGCGGCCAACTTCATCAGGAACATCGTCACCGAGGATCTGAAAAGCGGCAAGCACCGCCTGGTGGTCACCCGTTTCCCCCCCGAGCCCAACGGCTACCTGCACATCGGGCACGCCAAATCGATCTGCCTCAATTTCGGCCTGGCCGGGGACTTCGGGGGGCGCTGCCACCTGCGCTTCGACGACACCAATCCCGCCAAGGAAGAGATCGAGTACGAGGACTCCATCAAGGAAAACGTGAGCTGGCTCGGCTTTAACTGGGGCGAGCACCTGCACTACGCCTCGGACTATTTCGAGGAGCTGTACCGGCACGCGGTCGCGCTGATCGAGAAGGGGCTGGCTTACGTCGACAGTCTTTCCGCCGAGGAGATCCGCGGACTGCGTGGCACGCTGAACGAGCCGGGCCAGGAGAGCCCCCACCGCGGCCGCCCCGTCGAGGAGAACCTTGAGCTTTTTCGCGGCATGCGGGAGGGGGAATTCCCGGACGGCGCCCACGTGCTGCGCCTGAAAATCGACATGGCCTCCCCGAACCTGAACCTGCGCGATCCGGTGATCTACCGGATCAAGAAGGTGGAGCACCACCGCACCGGCGCCGTCTGGTGCATCTATCCGATGTACGACTACGCGCACTGCATCTCGGACTCCATCGAGGGGATCACCCACTCCATCTGCACGCTGGAGTTCGAGGATCACCGCCCGCTCTACGACTGGGTGCTGGACGCCTTGCAGCTCCCCTGCCACCCGCAGCAGATCGAGTTCGCGCGCCTGAACCTGAGCTACACGGTGATGAGCAAGAGAAAACTGCTGGAACTGGTGCAGGAAAAACTGGTGGACGGCTGGGACGACCCGCGCATGCCGACCCTGGTGGGGCTGAGAAGGCGCGGCTTCACCCCCGCCTCGATCCGGGCCTTCTGCGAGACCATCGGCGTAGGGAAGAGCGACAGCTTCATCGACATGGGCATCCTGGAGGACGCGGTCCGCGAAGACCTGAACGTCCGGGCGCCGCGCGCCATGGCGGTGCTGCGGCCGCTCAAGGTGGTGATAGAGGGATACCCGGCGGGGGAGACCGAGCTGTTCGACGCCGCCAACCACCCGGCCGACCCGGCCATGGGGACGCGCCAGGTGCCGTTTTGCGACACCGTCTACATCGAGCGGGACGATTTCCAGGAGGAGCCGGCCAAGGGGTTCTTCCGCCTGGCGCCCGGCCGCGAGGTGCGCCTGCGCTACGCCTATATCGTGCGCTGCGAGTCGGTGCTGAAGGATGCCGACGGCGAAATCGTCGAGATCCGCTGCAGTTACGACCCCGGCTCCCGGGGGGGGAGCGCGCCGGACGGCAGGAAGGTCAAGGGGACCATCCACTGGGTCAGCGCCCGGCACGCCATCGAGGCCGAGGTGCGGCTCTACGACCGGCTTTTCAGCACCCCCAACCCCGGCGGCAAGAACGAACCCGATTATCGCAGCTCGCTCAACCCCAAATCGATCGAGACCCTCGCCGGCTGCCGGCTGGAGCCGTCGCTGGAGGGCGCCGAGGGGGAGAGCCGCTACCAGTTCGAACGGCTGGGCTATTTCTGCCTCGATTCCCGCGACGCGCGCCCCGGCCAGCAGGTCTTCAACCGGACCGCGACCCTGCGCGATTCCTGGAGCGAGCAAAAGCGCTGACCGCGGCCGCACGAATACTAATAAAAGGATTCCCATGCCCTTACGCGTCTACAACACACTTTCCGGCAGCAAAGAAGAATTCGTACCCATCAACCCCGGCAAGGTCGGCATGTACGTCTGCGGCGTAACGGTCTACGACGACTGCCACATCGGCCACGCGCGCGCCAACATCGTCTTCGACATGATTTACCGCTACCTGCGCGCCAAGGGGCTGGAGGTCACCTACGTCCGCAACTACACGGACATCGACGACAAGATCATCAGCCGGGCCAACCGCGACGGCGTTTCCTACCAGGTAATCTCCGAGCGCTACATCGCCGAATTCGACCGGGACATGGCCCGGCTCATGCTGCTGCTGCCGACCTTCCAACCCAAGGCGACCGAGCACATCCAGGAGATCATCGCGCTGGTGGAGCGGTTGATCGCCAAGGGGTTCGCCTACCAGTCCGACGCCGACGTCTTCTTCTGCGTGGAAAAATTCGACGACTACCTGCGGCTTTCCAAGCGGAACCTGGAGGACATGCAGGCGGGTGCCCGCATCGAGGTGGACGAGCGCAAGCGTCACCCGATGGACTTCGCCCTCTGGAAGGGGGCCAAGCCGGGTGAGCCGTATTGGGAGTCGCCCTGGGGCCAGGGGAGGCCCGGCTGGCACATCGAGTGCTCCGCCATGAGCATGAAATTCCTGGGCGAGACCTTCGACATCCACGGCGGCGGCAAGGATCTGATCTTCCCGCATCACGAAAACGAGATCGCGCAGGCGGAGGCGGCCACCGGCAAGCCGTTCGTCAAGTACTGGCTGCATAACGGCTTCGTGAACATCAACGCGGAGAAGATGTCCAAGTCGCTGGGGAATTTCTTCACCATCAAGCAGGTGCTGGAGCGCTACGACGCGGAAGTGCTCCGCTTCTTCCTGCTCTCCTCCCATTACCGCTCCCCGATCGATTTTTCCGACCAGAACCTCAAGGACGCGGAACTCGGTCTGGAAAGGATCTACAAGGCGCTGGCCGGCGTCGACGAGCGGCTTGCCGCTGGCGCAGGGGATCAGCCCCCGTCGGCGGAGGAGGCCGAACTGGCGGAGAAGGGGAAGGGGATCGCCGCCCGCTTCGCCGAGGCGATGGACGACGACTTCAACACCGCCCTGGCGCTTGGCCACCTCTTCGATCTGGTGCGCAGCATCAACAAGGCGCTCCCCTTCGCGTCCGCCGATCTTTTGGCGCTGGTAAAACGGGAGGTTGAGGCGATCGCCGGGGTGCTCGGCGTTTGCGATTCGGTGCCCGCCTCCTTCCTGCAAAGGATCAAGGAGCGCAAGACCTCGGAGATGGAGATTTCCGCCGAAGAGATCGAGCAATTGATCGCCGAGCGGGCCGAAGCCAGGAAAGCGAAGAATTTCAAGAGAAGCGACGAGATCAGGGACGACCTGCTGGCCAGGAATATCGTGCTCTTGGACGGCCCGCAAGGGACCAGCTGGAAGGTCAAATAAGGCACAAAAAAAAGGCCGCTCCGGGCGGCCGTTTTTAAATGTGCATCTAGTAAGAGAGACTCGAGGGCGGCCTAGGCCGCCTTCTTGTCCGGCTCCAAACCGCAAGCTCTCGATTTCACGATCTGCATCGCTTCCCTCATGATGTCGGAAACGCTTTTTTTGGTGGAATCCATTATCTGTTCAAGCGTCTCGCGCTCTTCGTCGCTGATCCTCATCGATATCACGTTGTACCTCGGATTCTCCCTCATCCTTCCCATCGCTTACTCCTTGATCTGCTGAATTGACTGCCCGTGCCTAATAGTAAGCCAGGAGCGTGCCAAAGCTCGGTTTAGGCGACGACGGCGGCTAACTGTGCGGAACTACAAGCGGCAGACTCTAAGCGGAATCAAATCCGTTATATTTTACCGTATACGGAATGAGCCACCTTTGGCACACGTTTCCGCGGCTTCCCCGCCGGGTTCCCCGATTGCCGGGACGGTCGGCGGTATTGGGGCAAAAAATAACGCCGTTCTCCTCGGCTCACGAAGCCTTGCGTCGCGGGCGGAGCCGGGCTAACCGCAGCAAAAAGGACCTAATCGGACTTTTTAATCGCATTAAGGGGGCGGCGGCCGAGCCAACCGGGGAAACCCCCGCGGATTCCCCTGCTTCCCGGCGCGCCCCCCTGTCGAGCTGGGCCATCTTTGGCACACGGCCGGAGTGAGGCAGCCCCTTCCCGGCGGCGCGAGGGTTTGGCCGGCCGGTAGATTAGCCTTCGTCCTCCAGCCGCGCCCTCATCACGCGCCCCTTCAGCCCGTGCTTGTCGAGCAGCCGGTAAAAGGTCCGCCTGGGGATGTTGGCGAGTTGCGCCGCTTTTGACACATTGCCCCCGGCGTCGGAAAGGTAGCGCTGGATAAGCTTCTTCTCCACCCTGAGCACATGCGGTTCCCGCTCCATCTTGAAGGAGCGCAGGTCGATGACGTCCTTCCCCTCCTCCGCGTAGCTTTCGGCGAAGGCGAGCGGCAGGTTGCCGAGCTTGACGATCTCGTCGTGGGTCAGGACGGCCGCGCGCTCGATCACGTTCTGCATCTCCCTCAGGTTCCCCGGCCAGGGGTAGTTGACCATGGCGTTGATGGCGCGCTCTTCGATGCCGACGATGTTCTTGTTCAGCTTGTTGCGCGCCTTCTCGAGAAAGTGATGGGCCAGCTGGGGGATGGACTCCATCCGGGTGCGCAGCGGAGGCATGGTGATGGAGAAGACGTTCAGCCGGTAATAGAGGTCCTCGCGGAACCAGCCGTCGCGCACTCCTTCCTCCAGAGACTTGTTGGTGGCCGCGATCAGGCGCACGTCCACCCGTTTGGGGACCGTCCCCCCGACGGGGCGGACCTCGCCGGTGTCCAGCACCCGCAGGAGCTCGGCCTGCAGTTTGGGGGTTATGTCCCCGATCTCGTCCAGGAAGATGGTGCCGCCGTCGGCGGCCTCGAACAGCCCCTTCTTCTCCATGATGGCGCCGGTGAAGGAGCCTTTTTTGTGTCCGAAGAGCTCGCTCTCCAAGAGCGAATCGGTGATGGTGGTGCAGTTCACCGTGACCAGCGGCTTGTCGTTTCTCTTGGAGTAGCGGTGGATGGCGCGGGCGGCCAGCTCCTTGCCGGTGCCGGACTCGCCCCGGACCAGGACGGTGGTGGGCGTGGGTCCCACCTGCTTGATCTGATCCAGCGCCTCCAGCGTGTTGGGGTCCTTGCCCACGATGAAATCGTCGCCGTATTCCTGGTCGAGCTCCCTCTTGGCCAGTTCGTACTTCTGGATCAGCCTGCCGCGCTCCTCCTCCAACTGCTGCAGGTTGTAGGGGAGGCACATCTCCAGGTCGGCCAACCCCTGAAAGACGGCCACCGCGTATTCCCGGCAGGTGCCGTAGCCGCAGGCGCGGCAGTTCAACTCGTCCTTCTGGGTGAACTTGTTGGTCGCCTGCAGGATCTTCTTCACCTCGCCCCCTTTGGGTGTGGGGAGTTTTCTCTGCTTGTCGGAAAAGGAACGGCGCAGGTCGAGCGGGCCGCACCCCTGCTCGTAGAGCTGCGAGGTGCGGTAAGGGGTCTTGTTCTTGAAGTGGTAGATCACCTGGTTGCGCCGGGAAAATTCGGTCAGGGTATGGTTTCTCCCCGGCCCGCCGATGCAACCGTCGTAACAAAAACGCAGGTCCACGAACCGGGGATTTATCCTCTTGGCGGCGAGGTCCTTGATGATCCCCATCACGTTGACCTCGCCCTCGGCGGTGACCACCTCGGTGTCCAGCGGGTCGGTCTGGATGCCGAAGGCCTGGAAGGAGCCCTGGGAGAGCGAAAAGATCCTCCCCAGGTGAGGTTCCCGGCCGTCGAAGGGCGACTCCGCCAGCGCCGCCAGCTCGATGCCGCGCACCTTCAACATCGATTCCAGCTCGCCGTAGGTGAGCATCACGTCGATGGCGCCGCGCGTCTCCTCCGCCTGCACCTCGAACTTGCCGGCAAAACAGGAGCTTATGTAGATGACCTTGATATGGTTGCCGAGCGTCTGTTTCAGAAAACGTCCCATGGCCACCAGGTGGGTCACCACGCCCACCAGGCTGCCGATCAGTTGCGGATAGTGGCGCTCGATCAGGTCCACCACCGCCGGGCAGTGCGAGGAGATGAGCGGCTGACTGCCGTGGCGGATCGCCTCCCGGTAGGACTCGGCGATCAGTTCCACCCCGCGCGCCCCTTCGTGCACCTCGGCGAACCCCAGCCGCCTGAGCCCGGCGCAGAGTTGGGCCGGGGCGGCATAGTGGAAGAAGGCCGGGAAGGAGCAGCCCAGCACCGCGACCACCGGAGCGCCGGAGCCTAGCAGCGCCTCGGTGACGGCGACGTTGTCCGCGATCACCTTGGCGTGCTGCGGGCAGGTGCTCAGGCAGTTGCCGCAGCCGATGCAGCGCTCCGCGATGATTTCGGTGTAGCTTTTCTCAACCTTGATGGCTTTGACGGGGCAGTTGCGGACGCAGGAATAGCATTTGCGGCACTGGTCGGTAAGGGTAACTATCGGGTACATGGGGCCTCGGCAACGGGAGAAGGAGAGGGCGGCAGTAAAGTCGGTGTTTGATTATAACGTATTCGCTTAAAGTGCGCAAGATCTGGCACACATTAAAGGGAGGATTTTGGGCAAAAAAAACCCTAGCGACTAGGAGGGCAAGTCGGCTAGGGTAAGGAGGATCCTACGACCCTCCGCAACTCTTATCTTTGTTTCAGTATACCCCCGGCATGTCAGGCAAGCAAGCAACTAAATTTCGCGGGGTCGGGGAGACGGCGGCTGAGGGCGCCCCGGTCTTTAGCGGATTGCGTCAAAAGCGGATCATGTGATATAACTTGGACAACTTGCCGCACGGGAGAAAGACATGGACCTGAACATAGAAGAACAGACGCTGATCGCCGTTTACCGCAATCTCGACGAACAGGGGAGAAGAGATCTGCTTCGTCACGCCTCCCAGCAACATTCGTCGCAAGCCGCTTCCACGCCGTCGAACCTGTCGGGGCAGTGCCGGCTGGAAAGGTGCGAAGAGCGCCCCGAGGCCGTCGCCGAACCGATCTTCACCGAATAGCATGCCTTCTTTTTCCCGCCCATGGTTGCGGCGTCTTGCCGCGCTCCTGCTGCTCGGCTCGACGTCGCCCGCCTTGGCCGCCGCAACCCCGAGACTTGCCGAGCCGCCCGAGGGAGAGCGCTGGTTCAGCGTCAACGTCGGCGGCGAACGGGTCGGCTTCGCCCACCAGCAGATCGGCAAAAGCGCGGACGGCTACCGGATCGACTCGGAGGGGAGCGTCAAGATGCGGGTGATGGGTTTCTCCCGCGAGGCGATCACCAGGGAGCAGTACCTGGTAGGGCGGGACATGACGCTCAGGAGCTTCTCGGCGCAAAACAGCTTCGACGGCAGCGAGACGCTGCTGAAAGGCGAAGCGACTTCCAAGGGGGTCAGGGTCGAGGTAGAGACGGGGGGGCGTAAAAAAGAGCGCCTGCTGAAGGCGAAGGGGGCGATCTTCCCGCCGCAGGCATTGAACATCTATCCGCTCCTGCAAGGAGCCGCAGCCGGCAGGAAGTTTCGTCTCGCCACCCTGGACATCGAGTCGCTCAAGGTGAAGCAGATCAAGGTGGAGGTGATCGGCGAGGAAACGCTGCCGCCGGCCGTCTCCGCGCTGCACCTGAGAAACGATCTCTACCCGATGGTCGACAACGACATTTGGGTGGATCTCAAGGGGGACACCCTCAAGGAGTCGGTCCGGGACGATCTGGTGGTGACGCTGGCCGAGGACGAGAAAACGGCCAAGCTCTACCTGGCGGACGCGGCGCTGGCCAAGCGCGATCCGGTGCTGGCTTTCAGCTTGATCAAGGTGCAGCCGCCCCTGGAGCGGCCCGACAAGCTGCAAAGGCTCTCGGTGGCATTCACCGGCGTCCCGGCGCCCCTGCCGATTCTGCAGGGGAAGGGGCAACAGGGGACGAGGCTTGCCGACGGCCGGGTGCTGTTCGCCATGCCCAACCCCGCCTTCCAACCGGCTCCGGGAGAGGCGCCGACGGCCGCCGACCTGGAGCCCTCGGCGCGCATCCCAAGCGACGCCCCGGAGATCGCCGCCCAAAAGGCGCAGATCCTCGGCGACCGGCAGGATGCGACTCGGGCGGCGGGCCTGTTGGCGGCGTGGGTGGCGAGCGAGGTCAAGGGAACCGTTGCCGACAGCCGATCGCCGTTGGAGACGCTGAAGAGCCGCAACGGCAACTCGCAAAGCCAGGCGCGGCTGTACGCGGCCCTGGCGCGCGCCGCCGGCATCGCCACGCGCGTCGTTTCCGGCTTGATCTACCTGCCGGGGCAGGGATACCTCTACCATAGTTGGGCCGAGAGCTACCTGGACGGCTGGGTCGCCGTCGATCCGAGTCTCGGCGAAATCCCCGCCAACCTCAGCCACATCAAGCTGGTGGAGGGGGATGGGCCCGACGCCATGGCTCAACTGGCGGGGATGATCGGCAAGCTAAAGGCGCAGGTCGTCGAGCAGAAGTAGCGAAGCTTATGGTGGAAACTTATGGTAAAATGGCGCCTGGGGAAAGGCGCCCCGCAGTCCGATCGCCCTATTTTCAGTTGCTTGACCTACATCAAGGGTTAACGACAAGCGCTGCGTTATAGTCGCCTAAAGGGGTAATGGACAGGTCGCAACAACAAGGGAAGAGGTGGAGCATGATCCTGAAAAATTTGAAAAAACAACTGACGTACCCGGCAACCCCGATGTACGAGAAACATGGCACCGTGGAAGCCCGGCACACCACTCCCGGCGAAACCGTGATCATCTCGGTCGATCGGGTGGTCGACACCTACTACGCCGCCAATCCCGGGGACATGGTGCTGACCGGACCCAAGGGAGAAGAATACGTGGTCTCCGAGGTGAAGTTTAAAAGGCTCTACGAGGCGACCGACAAGCCCGGCACCTACAAGGCCAAGGGGGTCGTCAAGGCCGTGCAAGTCCCGGCCGGCACGGCGCCGTTTCACTTCAGGACCCCGTGGGGCGAACAGCATCTGGTCCAGGCGGGCGACTACATCGCCACTTCCCAGAGCGACAATTTCGATCCGGAAAAATGCTTCCGCATCAGAAAGAGCGTGTTCGACGCCACCTACCGCAAGTTCTAACCGGCCGTCGCACCTCCTGTTTCCTTATGGACCCGAAGCAGGAGGTGCAGCCGTTTTGCCCCTCCCACGCCCCCTCCCGCAGGTTTTCCTTCGAAATAAAATTATTTTTTATTAAAATCGCGGAAAAGAGCTTGGAAATAATCTCATGTGCGCCGATAGGTAGCAGATTAACTACGGCGTTGCCGCCACCGGGATCCCAAGTCCAGCCCTGCATGCAGCGGCCGTTGCCTGAAGGCGCGTCGCCCCCCGGGGCTTTCCCCCCGGGCCTCTCCCTCAACCACCCGGGGTCGCAGCACCTAAACGGATTGAACTGTGAACAAAGACACCATGCATAGCGACGGGATCACGCGGCAAGGGTTGGGCGCGAAGCTCGGCGCCTGGCTGCGCGACAGAGTGCCGCCGACCTTCCGGGGGCAGGCCGTGCTGTTCCTGGTCCCGGTGATCGTGATCATCTCGACGGTCTACACCATCGAGTCGGTCTCCACCGAAAGAGAGATCTTGAGGAACGAGATCATCAAAAAAGGAGAAACCATCGCCGCCATCGCCGCGCGGCATGCGGAAATAGCGGTGCTTTCGGAAAATCTGGCGCAACTGGAACGCTCGGCCCAGTCGGTGCTGGAGATCAAGGACGTGGCCTTCGTCACCTTCCTCAACAAGCGCTTTCAGGTGCTGCTCCACCAGGGCAAGCCCTATCCCCCGGGAGCCGCGCTGGACGCCACCGCCGGCAAGGGGATCTCTTTTGCCGAGTACGGCGACGTCTTCGAATTCATCGTGCCGGTGGTGACGGTCAGGGCGCGCGAGGGGCTCTTTCTTTACGAGGGGACGGATCAGCCGCCCAGCGTCAAGGAGCAGGTGGGCTGGGTCCGGGTCGGACTCTCCAAAGAGGTGATGAGCAATTCGCAAACGGGGATCATGGTGCGGGGCGGGGCGCTGGCCGCCTTGTTCTCGCTGCTCGGCTTCTTCCTGGTTTATATGTTCATGTCCTTGGCCACGCGGCCGCTGCACGCCCTGATCCGCGCCGTTCAGGAAGTTCGGGAAGGCGAGCACCCGGAGCTGATCGTGGCCTCGCCGCGCGGGGAAATCGGCGCGCTTTCTACCGAGTTCAACAGGATGATCGGCGCCATCAAGCAAAGGGAAGAGGAAGTGCAGCAAAACGTGCTGGAGCTTGAGCAGACCCAGAGCCAACTCCAGGAAAACGTGCAGGAGCTGGAACTGGAGGTCGAGGCGCGCGAGGAGGCGGAAGACGAGCTGAGAAGGCACCGCGTCCACCTCGAGGAGCTGGTGGCCGAGCGAACCGCGGAGTTGACCGTCGCCAAGGTGCAGGCCGAAACCGCCAACCAGGCGAAGAGCGATTTTCTCTCCAGCATGAGCCACGAACTGCGCACGCCTCTGAACGCCATCCTCGGTTACGCCCAGATACTGAAACGGCAGGAGAACCTCACCGGTTCCCAGCGCCAGCAGTTGGAGATCATGCGCAGCAGCGGCGAGCACCTGCTGATGCTGATCAACGATATCCTGGACGTGGGCAAGATCGAAGCGGACAAGATGGGGCTGGAGACGGTGGCTTTCGACCTGCCGGCCCTCTTGAACCAGGTCTACCAGCTCACCAAGCTGGGGGCCGAGGAGAAGGAGCTCCGTTTCGAGTACCAGGCGTTAAGCGCCCTGCCTCCCTACGTGCGGGGGGACGAGCGCAAGCTGCGTCAGGTGCTTTTGAACCTGCTGGCCAACTCGGTCCGGTACACCCGCCGGGGGAGCGTCGCCCTGCGGGTGAGTTACGGCACGGCGGGCGAAGGGGTCTTCACCTGCGAGGTGGCGGACACCGGCATCGGCATCCCGGCCGATCAGATGGAGAAGATCTTCGAGCCGTTCACCCAGCTGGTGAGCGACCGCCAGGTCCGCCAGGGAACCGGGCTGGGACTCAACATCACCAAGCGGCTGATGGAGCTTATGCACGGCAGGATCAGCGTCGAGAGCGAACCGGGCATGGGGAGCACCTTCCGCATCGAAGTGGCGCTCCCCGCGCTGGCGGCAAGCGAGATCGCGCCGTCGCAAAGCGAAGAGGAGATCGTCGGCTACGGCGGCCCGGTGAAAAGCGTGCTGGTGGTCGACGACACCATCGGCAACAGCTCGCTGCTGGTTTCCCTGCTGGAGCCGCTGGGTTTCGAGGTGGCGACGGCCCGCGACGGCCGGGAAGCGCTGGCGCTGTTGGCGGAGCGCCCCTATCATTTGCTGCTGCTGGACCTGGTGATGCCGGAAATGGACGGGCTGCAGACGGCGACCGCCGTCAGGGGGGACGCCGAGCTTGCCGGGATGCGCATCATCGGCGCCTCGGCCACGGTGACCGACAGCGCGCACAAGGAGGCGTTCGTGGCCGCCTGCGACGCCTTCGTCGAGAAGCCGATCCGGATCGATCCCTTGCTGCGCATCATCGGCGAGCAGCTGGCGATCGACTGGGAAACGGCCAAGGCCAAGACGGGCGCGGCGCCGAAAGCGAACGCAGGGTGCGACGCCGAAGCCATGGTCGCTCCCGCTCGGCAGCAGTTGCAGGAACTCTTCGCGCTGGCGATGATGGGCGATATGCAGAAAATCGAGGCCTGGGCCGGCGAGCTGGTACGGCAGCAGGAGCGGTACGCGCCGTTCGCCAGGAAGCTGACCGAGCTGGCGACGGGATTCAAGGCCAGGGCGATCGTCGCGCTGGTGGAGGAGCACCTGGGGGCTTCGGACGGCACGGGCGCCGGCGGCCGGGACGGGGGTGGCTCATGCTGACCAGGATCGCCCTCGTCGTCTCGCTCGCCTTGGCCCTCGTGGCCTGGGCCGGTTTCGCTCCCCGCTGCCAGGCGGCGGAGCTGCTGGTCATCGGCGACCTGCAGCTGAAGCCGGTGCTCGACACCTTCTCGGGGATTCAAAAAACCTGCCGGGGATCGGTGAAAAGCTACTCTCCCGCCGAGGTTCAGGGGCGCCTGGCCGCGGTCTATGAGAAGGAAGGGGCGAAGGTGGTGATAGCCCTGGGCATGAACGCGCTGCACGAGGCCTTGAGCCTGCCTCCCTCCATTCCCGTGGTCTACGGCCTGGTGGTCACCCCCCCGGTCACCTCCAGGGCCAACACCAGCGGCTTTTACATCGCCACGCCGGTGAGCGAATACGCGGAGCTGGTGAAAAAGATCGGGGCCATCGCCAGGATCGCGGTGGTCGGCAGCGGTGAGCAGTTGCACTGGCTGGCCAGGGAGTCGACGGAGAAGGTCAGCGTCGTAAACGTGAAAAACTCGCTGGAGTTCATCACCGCCATCAAACAGCTAAGCGGCGCCAGTTCGCTGCTGCTCTTGCCTGACGTCTCCCTTTTGACCACGACCGCCATGGAAGAGGCCTACACGCTCTCCTTCCGGCGGCGCATCCCGATCCTCGGCATCTCGGAGAGGCACGTCAAACAAGGAGCGCTGCTGGCCCTGGTGTTCGAGCCGGTCAGCGTGGGGAGACAGATCGGGGAGCAGGCCGCCAGGCTCCTGAAAAAGGGGGGAGGCGGGCAGACGCAGCCGGCCCCTCCCCGGAAATTCGAACTCTACATCAACCTGGACACGGCCAAAAAAATGGGGATACACCTGCCGGACGAGCTGGTGAACTCGGCGAAAAGGCTCTACCCATGAGCGCAGCTGGAGGAGAGGTCACATGAGCCCTGAGGGGAGGAGTGGTTACGGCAACCCGGCCGGAGCGTCGGTCATCCTGGTGGTCGACGACGACGCCAACAATCTGGCCGTGGCGCGCGATTGCCTTTTGGAGTCCGACTACACCATCCTGGTGGCCGAGGACGGCGAGAGCGCCGTGGTCAGGGCCGATTACGCGCGGCCGGATCTGATCCTTTTGGACGTGATGATGCCGGGGATAGACGGCTTCGAGACCTGCCGGCGGCTGAAGGCGCAGGAGGGGACCCGGGAGATCCCCGTGATCTTCATGACGGCGCTGGCGGAAACCTCGCAGAAGGTGAAAGGATTGGAGGCCGGCGCGGTCGATTACATCACCAAGCCGTTCCAGCGCGAAGAGCTGCTGGCGCGCATAGCGGTGCACCTGCGCTTGAGGGAGCTGGCGGGGATGCTGCGGCTGGCCAACGAGACCCTGGAGCGGCGCGTCGAGGAGCGCACCACCGACCTCGCCATTGCCAACTGCGAGTTGGAGCAGGAGATCGCCGAGCGCCAGATGGCCCAGGAGCAGCTGCAGGAACAGGCTTTTCTGCTGGAGGAAAAGATCGAGGAGCTGCAGTCGACCCAAAAGGCCCTGCAGCAAAGCGAGCAGAAGTTCCGCGCCATCTTCGACCAGACCTACGAGCTGATGGGGTTGTTGACCCCCGACGGCACGCTTTTGGAGATCAACCGCACGGCGCTCAACCTGTGCGAAGTCAGCGAGTCGGAGGTGGTGGGCAAGCCGTTCTGGGACGGTCCCTGGTGGTGGGCCAAGACGGAGGAGCAGAGCGCAAAGGTGCGGGAGTCGGTGCGAAAGCTGGTGGCCGAGGCGGCCGACGGCCAGTTCGTGCGCTTCGAGACCAGTTACCGCTCGCCCGGCGGCGTCCTCCATTACATCGATTTCTCCTTGCAGCCGCTCATGGACGACGACGGCAAGGTGCTGATGCTGATACCCGAGGGGCGCGACATCACGGAGCGAAAACTCGCGGAGATGGAGCATCTGCGCCTGGCGACGGCCGTGGAGCAGGTCGCCGAGGCGATCTCCATCACCGACGTCGACTTCAACATCCAGTACGTAAATCCCGCCTTCGAGCGCATGAACGGCTACAGCAGGGGCGAGATCCTCGGCCTGCACAACAGCCTTCTGAGGAGCGAGGAGCACGACGCCCAGCAGCATCGAGCGCTGGCGCAGACCCTGGCCGGCGGCCGGGTCTGGTCGGGAAGGCTCACCAATAAAAGAAAGGACGGCACCTGCTACCAGTCCGAGGTGATGGCCTCCCCGATCCGCAACCAGCAGGGAAGCATCATCAATTACGTCACCATTCACCGCGACATCACCCATGAGATGAGACTGGAACAGGAACTGCGCCAGGCCCAGAAGATGGAGGCGATCGGCACCCTGGCCGCCGGCATTGCCCACGATTTCAACAACATATTGACGGCCATCATCGGCAACGCCGAGATGGCCCTGAGCAAGCTGCCAAGCGAGGCGCCGGTGCGGCGCAACATGAAGCGGGTGCTGGAGGCCGGCTCGCGCGCCGCCGACCTGGTGAAGCAGATCCTGACCTTCAGCCGGCAGGCCGAGCACGAGCGCAAACCGGTGCCGCTGGCCACCGTCACCGCCGAAGTGCTGAAACTGTTGCGCTCCACCCTCCCCTCCACCGTGGAGATCCGTCAGCACATCGAACTGGAGCCGGATCGCAGCGTGGTCTTCGCCGGCTCGACCCAGATACACCAGGTGCTGATGAACCTGTGCACCAACGCCGCCCATGCCATGCGCACCCACGGCGGGGTGCTGGCCGTGGAGTTGACCGAGGCGATGATGGACGCCGCGCAGGTCTCGCGCCACCCGAACCTGAAGCCGGGGCGGCACATGAAGCTGACCGTGAGCGACACCGGGCACGGCATGGATGCGGCGGTGGTGGCCAGGATCTTCGACCCCTACTTCACCACCAAGAAGGCGGGGGAGGGGACCGGCATGGGGCTGGCGGTGACCATGGGGATCGTGCAGAGCCACGGCGGCGCGATCACCGTGCACAGCGAGCGGGGGCGGGGGACCACCTTTCAGGTGCTTTTGCCGGAATCGGAGCGGGAGGGAGCCGGCGCGGCGGAAGCGGAGGGGCCGCTCCCCACGGGGAAGGAGCACGTGCTCTTCGTCGACGACGAGAAGGTGCTGGTCGACATGGCGGAGGAGATGCTGAACGTGCTGGGCTACCGGTTCACCGGCGGAACCAACAGCGTCGAGATTCTGGAACTGTTCCGCGCCCGGCCGAACGCTTTCGACCTGGTGATCACCGACATGACCATGCCGGGGCTGACCGGCCGCGAGCTGGCCAGGGACATCCTGGAGATCCGCCCGGACATGCCGATCATCATGTGTTCCGGGTTCACCGAGTTCGTCAACACCCAGGACGCCAGAGACGCGGGTATCCGCGAATTCCTCATGAAGCCTTACGCGACCGACGCCCTGGCCAAGACGGTGCGCAGGGCGCTGACCGGCGGCTGCGACTGACGGCGCTCAGGCCAGGCGGCGCTCAGCCAAGGCGCAGGCGGGCCAGCGAGGCCAGGGCGCCCGAGCCGCCGATGTCGGGGGTGATGCTCAGTTCCAGGCCGGTGACGCCGGAGAGCTCCACCGTGTAGTCTTCCTGTTCGCTGACGGTGCCGGGAGGGTTGAAGTTGTACTGCTGGCGCACGATCTCCCGGTAGGTCCGCCCGTGGTCCCGGGACCAGCGCAGCACGAACTCCTGGGTGCGCGCCAGCTCCCTTTCGTGCACCAGCAGAAAAATCCTCTCGATGCTTTGCGGTTGGTCGAAGAGCAGGCGCACCACCTGCCGCCCCGGCTCCGCCGCCCGCCACCCCGGTCCCCCGCCGTGTTGCAGCGCCGATTCGATCGGATGCAGTGGGTCCTCCGAGCTGATCTCGACCTGAGCCAGGTTGCCCAGATCCAGCCAATCCTGATCGCTGTCCACCTCGCTGCGAGGTTCCTGAGGCAGTATCGTTTTGCGCATCGCATCCCCTCCTTTGCTTGTAGTTGATTAATCAGCCGGTCGCGCCCCTCACAGCTGCCCCTTTTCGACGAAACTGTAGAAGGCCCCCTCGCCGATGATTATGTGATCCAGCACCTTGATTCCCAGCAACTGGCCGGCTTCGCAGAGCCGGCGCGTGACCTCCAGATCCTCGGGACTGGGGGTCGGGTCGCCGGTCGGGTGGTTGTGCAGAAGGATCACGGCCGCCGCCGAGGCGCGCACCGCCGCGTTGAACACCTCGCGCGGGTGAACGATGCTCTGGTTGAGCGACCCCTCGGAGATCTGCGCGCGGCTGATGATCCGGTTCTTGCCGTCCAGAAGCAGCGCCAGGAAATACTCCTTGCGGCGGTCCCTGAATTCGTAGTTGAGGTGCTCGAAGACCTGGCTGGCGCAGGTGAAGCGGGTAAAGGACTCGATCGGCCGCAGCTCCTCTCTGACGCGCCTGACCAGGTCGAGCGCGGCCTTGAGGCAGCTGGCCTTGGCCGGACCCACCCCCTTGACCCGCTGCAACTCGGCGCAGGAGGCGTCCGCCAGCAGCCGCAACGACTTGAACTCGAGCAGCAGCTCGCGCCCCAGGTCGAGCGCGCTGCGCCCGCCGGTGCCGCTCCCCAGGATCAGCGCCAGCAGTTCCGCCTCGCTGAGCGCGCAGACCCCCCGTTGCAGGAGCTTTTCCCGCGGCCGCTCCAACTCGGGCCAGTTCTTGATGCCGCCGTTCATGAGCCTTCCCCTTGGTGAACGTTAATCCGCCAAAAACAAAGCTCTATGATAGCTCAAGAACGGCGCAATGCCAGAAAGGGAATCAGCTCGCGAAAAAAATCAGCGAAAGGGCGCCGCCGCCGGCCAAAAGCCGGTACCAGACGAAGGGATACAGGGAGTCGCGCTGCACCAGCTTCAGCAGCAGGGCGACGCTGAGGAAGCCGAAGACGGCCGAGGTGGAGATGCCGATGGCCAGGGGGAGCCCTTCGCCGGCCGGGATGCCGGTTTTCAGCAGGTGACCGACCTTGAGGATGGCGGCCCCGGCCACGATGGGGAGCGAGAGGAGGAAGGAAAAGCGGGCCGCGGCTTCCCGGTGAAAGCCCAGGAGCAGCGCCGCGGTGATGGTGATGCCGGAGCGCGAAACCCCGGGCATCAGGGCCAGGCACTGGGCGAGCCCGATGATCATGGCGCATTTCAGGCTCATCTTGTCCATGCGCCATCGCTTGGCGCCGGTGGTGTCGGCGAAGGCGAGCAGCAGGCCGAAGAGGATCAGCAGGCAGGCGATGACCGCCGGGCTGGCGCGAAAGATCTCCTCGATCGGGCCTTCCAGGGTCTTTCCGACCAGCGCCGCCGGGACGGTGGCGGCGATGATGAAGAAGGGAAGCTTTCTGCCGGGGGTGTTGAGGCCGCCGCGGCAGCCGCCGATGAAATTGCCGGTCAGTTCCAGGACGTCGCGCCAGAAGTAGAGCGCCAGCGCCAGGAAGGTGCCGACGTGCAGCGCGACGTCGAAGGTGAGCCCGGATTCGGGCCACTTGAGGAATTTGGGGATCAGTATCAGGTGAGCGGAGCTGCTGATCGGCAGGACCTCGGTGAGGCCCTGAACGGTGCCCAGCACTGCGGCGTGAAGTGAGTTCATGCGGATGCGCTCCTGTTTCCGGCAAAATAGCCTGAAAGATATGCGATTCGCTGGGATAAATCAAGACGAAAGGGGGCGCCGGTCGAGCGTTTCATGAGAATGCCCCCCGGGGAGCATTTCCTGCTGTAATGTTTGTGCCGATTGTGTTATATCTTCACAGTTTTGTAACATACGGCCAACGTCGGCCGCCACCGGGAGGGTACAATGTTTGGTTTGATTCCGAAGGATGACAAATTTTTCGCCATGTTCAGGGAGATGTCCTTCAACATCCTGGAAGGGGCCGAACTGCTGAAGGACATGCTGGACAATTTCACCGATCCCGCCGCCAGCCAGCGCAAGATCAAGGAAGTCGAGCACAAAGGCGACACCATCACCCACGAGATCATCAAGAAGCTCAACAAGAGTTTCATCACTCCCTTCGACCGCGAGGACATCTACGCGCTCTCCTCGGCCCTGGACGACATCCTCGACCTGATCGACGCCTCCTCGCAGCGGGTGGTGATGTACAACGTGGAAAAGCCGACCCCCGAATCGAAGGAGTTGGCCTTCCTGATCCTCAAGTCCTGCCAGACCATCGACAAGATCGTGGCGGTGCTGGGGGGCAAGCTTGAGCCGATCAGCGCCTACTGCATCGAGGTGAACGCGCTGGAAAACGAGGCGGACCGGGTCTGCCGCGAGGCGATCAGCAGGCTTTTCGACGAGGAGAAGGACCCGATCCAGCTGATCAAGTGGAAGGAGATCTACGAGACGCTGGAGACCACCACCGACAAGTGCGAGGATGCCGCCAACATCCTGGAAAGCGTGGTGGTAAAAAATGCCTGAGCCGACGCTCGTCCTGCTGGTCGCCGTCATCGTCTCGGCGCTCCTGTTCGACTACATCAACGGTTTCCACGACACGGCCAACGCCATCGCTACCTGCGTCTCCACCCGCGCCCTCTCCGTCAGGAGCGCGATCATCATGGCGGCGGTGCTCAATTTCGTGGGTGCCATGATCTCCACCAAGGTGGCCACCACCATCGGCAAGGGGATCGTCGACGCCAACAACATCACCCAGATGGTGGTGCTGGCCGGGGTGTTGGGGGCGATCATCTGGAACCTGGTCACCTGGTATTACGGCCTTCCCTCGTCCTCCTCACATGCCATCATCGGCGGCCTGGTCGGCTCGGTGATCGCCCACGCGGGGAGCGGCGCGCTGCACTGGCACGGGTTGAAGACGATCGTCACCGTGCTGCTGATTTCGCCCGTGGTCGGCGCTTTTTTCGGCTTCGTCTTCATGGTGGCGCTCCTTTGGACCTTCAGGAACAGCGCGCCTTACGGGCTCAACAAGAATTTCCGCAAGCTGCAGGTGCTGTCGGCCGCCGTCATGGCCTTTTCCCACGGCACCGCCGACGCGCAGAAGTCGATGGGGGTGATCACCATGGCGCTGGTGAGCTACGGCACCCTCAGCAGCTTCGAGGTGCCGACCTGGGTGAAGGTCGGCTGCGCCGTCGCCATGGCCTTCGGCACCGCGGCCGGCGGTTGGCGGATCATCAAGACCGTGGGGCACGACTTCGTGAAGCTGCAACCGGTACACGGCTTCTGCGTGGAGACCGCGTCCGCCGGGGTGATACTGGGGGCCGCCGCCATGGGGCTTCCCACCAGCACCACGCACGTGATCACCTCGGCCATCCTGGGGGTCGGGCTCACCAAGCGGATGTCGGCCATCAACTGGACCCTCGCCTACCGGATCGTCTGCGCCTGGGTCATCACCATCCCGGCTTCGGCGGGGATGGGCTTCCTGAGCTACACCGTGCTGTCGCCGTTTCTGGGTAGATAGACAAGATAGCGGGGATACGACAAAAGGCGCCGGACAGCGATAAACAAACGCTGCCGGCGCCTTTTTCTATTCACAAAAACAAACCGTTTAACAGGGATAAAAGTGATACAGGGGATACGGCAAAAACAAGAAAAAGGCTTTTTGGGGAAAATCAAAACCTTATAGACTCAAAGGGGGGCATCTCGATTTTCGGTTTGATTTCAAAGGTTTGGTTGTAACCAGAAAGATTCAGGTTTTGCCTCATCCCTTGTATCCGTTCTATCCCTGTTAAACGCCTTTCGTTGTTCGTTGTATCCCTGTTTAGACATAATGGCTGTCAGTTGAAAATCAAAAAAAAAGACCTACCCCTTGCAAACGTGGGTTATGTTGGTGAACACGAATCCACAACACAGAGCCACAACCAAGGAGGTAGGTCATGGGTGAGCGTATCACATTTGTCGGTCTCGATGTACACAAAAGTTCCATTTCCATTGCTCTCGCCGATGCGGGCCGCGACGAAGATGTGCGGTTTTACGGCAAGATCGGCGGCGACATGGAGTCGCTGCTCAAGGCCATACGCAAGCTGCAGAGTTCCGGCGCCACCCTGCGCTTTGCTTATGAGGCAGGCCCCTGCGGATATGAGATCTACCGCACCCTGACGAAGCTTAGCTTCGAATGCATCGTCGTCGCTCCATCCCTGATCCCCAAGAAGAGCGGCGACCGCATCAAGAACGACCGTAGAGACGCGCTAAGCCTCGCCCGTTTACACCGCTCAGGAGAGCTGAAAGCCGTCTATGTGCCCACCGAAGAAGATGAGGCAATGCGTGACCTCACCCGCACCAGAGAGGATGCTATCAAAGCGTTGAGGGTTGCCCGCCAGGTACTGCTGGCCTTTCTGCTACGCCATGGTCATCGCTACAGTGGAGAGTCTCACTGGAGCAAAACGCACTTAGCCTGGATCGCTGGGATAAAGATGCCTCACACTGCCCAGCAGATTGCACTCCAAGAGTACGTTCATGCCATGCAAGAGGGAGCTGCACGTGTTGATCGACTGACCAAACAGATCCAGGAACTGCTGCTTACCTGGAAGCACCTTCCCATGGTAAAGGCCCTAATGGCCCTGCGCGGGGTATCACTTATAGTCGCAGTCACGACCGTCTCAGAAGTTGGCGACCTGACGCGGTTCGATTCACCTAAGCAGTTTATGGCGTACTTGGGCCTCGTGCCCAGCCAGCACTCAAGTGGCACTACGGTCAAATTCGGCAGTATCACCAAAACAGGCAACAGTCATGTCCGGAAAGTGCTCACGGAGGCGGCACAAGCCTACAGCCACCCGGCACGAGAAACCAAAGCGCTCCTTGACCGTCTGGAAGGGTTGCCCCAGGAGGTAAGAGACACTGCATGGAAGGCCCAAGTGCGACTCTGTGCCAGGTTCAGGAGACTTCTGGCTCGGGGGAAGAATCGCAACAGCGTGGTGACTGCGACGGCCCGCGAACTTGCCGGATTTATGTGGGCAATTGCCTGCGCCATGCTGCCGGCATGATAAGCGCTAACCCAGAACCTGTGCTTGGCGGCTTTTTCCTCGCCTACCCACAGATGGGTTACCGGGGTTCGCTTGCTCCGTGGGGGTAGCGACTCACCCCGGCAAAGCGCACCCATCTGTGGATAGCCGTGTGCCGCCGGCTTAACCATTTATCACAGCATTACCCAAAAAAGACGACATACCCCTTACAGAAGGAGACGAACCCAGCTGACAAACACATCCAGGCCAGAGTCAGAGACGCGACCACGTTCAGGAGAACCCTCGACAGAACTATGCGAATAAGGCGTATGCCGAACTTCCGAATTTAGAGCGAGGCAGCTCCACGATGAATCCATGTCCTGCGGTATCCAACCCGCGTATATCAGAGTGATCAAGCGTCGCAACAAGGTCCCGTCTCTGCCTGTGCCCTGGATGTAATATTGGAATCGCCAAACCCTCTAAAAGCGAGGGGCGGGACAACTTTTTCTTATTGACAACTGACAGCCATATCAGTT
>CAIYDQ010000303.1 GCA_903925075.1 uncultured Geobacter sp. | reverse complement strand
GTCCACCACGTCCACCACGTCCACCACCACGCCGGCGGAGGATCAGAAGGCGGTCTTCGACCGGGACGGACTCCTGGAGCGACTGGGAGACGCGGAATACCTGCACATGTTCGTGTTGAAGTTCATCGAGACCACCACCGAGCTGATGGCGGCGTTGAACGGAGAGATCGGAGCTGAGAACCAAAGCGGCATTCACCTGCAGTCCCACAGCATTAAGGGCGCCTCGGCCAGCATCGGCGCCGAAGCCATGCGCTCGATCGCGGCGCAGATGGAGCTGACCGCCAAAGAGGGGGAGTTGTCGGGCATCCCGGCGCTCTACGCGGAGTTGACCGAGGCCTTTGGCGCCTTCAAGGAGTTTGCACCGGGGCGGGCGCAGCAGTAAACGGTTACGGCGGCGACGGTCGCCGGCCTTCAGGTGGCGCACCCGGCTCTGCCGCCGGCGAGCCGTCACCGTCCCGGGGCGCTGCGGGGAAAGCCCCCAAATAGCTGACCTCTTCCTGGAGCAGGACCCCCATGGCGTCCAGCACGCCGCTCCTTACCAGGCCGGCCAGCCGAACCATCTCCCGCGCGCTGGCTTTATCACTGTTGATCAGATAGTTGGCGTGCAGCGAGCTGACCATGGCCGCGCCGACCTTGGCGCCGCGCAGCCCCGCCTGATCGATCAGCCACCCCGCCGGAATCCTGCCGTCGCGGCAGTGCACTTTTTGGTCCTCCTCGAACCTGCGGATCAATTCCTGATCGCTCACTACCGGATTCATGAAGAAGGAGCCGACGCTCTTTTGGCACTGCAGTTTTCTGGCGATCCGCTTGGCGATGGTCGCCTCCGCTCTTCCCTCGGCCTCCCCGGCGTCTCCCGGCGACAGGTGCAGCAGGGCCGACACCACGATCAGCCGCGGTTCTCGCTTGAAGAGGCTGTTGCGGTAGGCGAATGAACACTCCTCCCTGTCCATGATTTTCAGCTCCAAGCTTTCGGCGTGCAGGGCGAAAACCTTTTCGGCGACCTCGCCGATGCAACTGCCGTAAGCCCCCGCGTTGCCGCGCACCGCGCCTCCCAATAGCCCCGGGATGCCCGCCAGGGACTCCATGCCGCAAAGCCCCCACTGCGCCGTGCGCCGCACCAGCCAGGTCAGGTCGACCCCGGCCTCCGCCTGGACGCGATCTTCCGCCAACCGCACCTGTTCGAACTTCAGTCGCACGATCACCCCGTCGAAACCGTCGTCGCTCACCAGCAGGTTGGTGCCGCCTCCGAGGACGCGGAAGGGGAGCCTCTGGTCGCGGGCGAACAGCAACGCCTCTCTTAACTCGGCCAGCGTGGCGACCGTAGCCAAAAAGCGCGCCGGTCCCCCGATTTCCAAGGAAGTGAAAGGCGCCAGCGGCACGTTTTTCTGGATGTCGATCATTGGGGTCCCAAGGGGGTCAGTCGTTAGGTCCGTCGTTAAGTCCATCGTTGGGTCAGTCGTTGGGGCAGTCTTTGGGTCAGTCGTGGTAGAGCAGGTAGCCCTGACGCAGGTGCAGGAAGCGTTGCACTCCGTCGCTCCAAGCCGCGGCGACCGCCTCCGGCGACTCCCCGGCCTGCACGGCCTTGCGCATCCGCTCCGAGCCGGTCATATCGTCGAACCCGCCTCCTCTGAAGAAAATCTTGCGGGCCGGCTCCGGGATCGCGGCATAGAGCGCGCTGACCAGGGCGGTCCCGGTCTCGACCGGCAGCACGTGGCGATAGTCGGTGATCTCGATGCGGACCCCCCCCAGCAGCCGGTTGCAGTACTTGGGATCGCTGGAAACCCCAGGGCGGCTCACCGGCGTGAAATGCGCCGGCTCGAAGCGCAGCCCCGGCAGCCCCGCGGCGTTCAGCCGCTGCGCCAACGCCTGCGCGTCGATGCCGGGCCAGCCGGCCAATCGGAACGGCAAGTTGCAGCCGCGCCCCTCGGAGGCTGCGGTCCCCTCCAGAAAGCCGGTGCCGGCGTAGAGCAGCGCCGACTCGAAATCCGCCAGGTTGGGACTGGTCGCCACCCAAGGGAGGCCGGTGTCCGGCCAGCGCATCCAGCGCTCCCACCCCTGCATCCGCACCACGCTCAGATCCAGCTGCGAGAGTCCCGGAAGCATCGCTTCTCCCTTGATCATGCCGGCCAACTCGCCCACCGTCATGCCGTAGGCCACCGGTATCGGGTAGAGCGAGGTGAAGGTCGGCGGCTTGGCCTCGCTGACGAAGCCCGAGACGTAGTCCCCTCCCAGCGGGTTGGGGCGGTCGAGCACCACGAACGGTATGCCTGCCTGAGCCGCCGCCTGCATGACGAAGCCCATGGTGGAGATGTAGGTATAAAATCGCACCCCGACGTCCTGGATATCGAACAACACCAGCTCCACGCCCTTGAGATCCTCCGGGCGCGGCCTCTTGCTGGCGCCGTAGAGGCTTTTGATCGGCACGCCGTCGGCGCTGCCGTCGGCCAGGCGCACGCCGTCCTCGGCCTTGCCGGTAAGACCGTGCTCCGGGGTGAAGATCACCGCCGGGCGCACCCCGGCCTTTTCCAGCAGGTCGAGCAGGTGGACCCCTCCCACCATGGCCGACTGGTTGGTGACCAGGGCGAATTTCTTCCCCTTCAGCGGCTGGAAGCCCTGATCGAAGAGGAGTTCCGCTCCGGTCTTGACCGTTTGAGCGCGTGACGGGGGGGGGGAGCTGAAGGTGACGAGGAGAGCTGCGACGACTGCGAATATGCTGCGAAGGGACACGTGGACCGCCTTGGCTGTTAGTGAAAAGACGATCAAGTGTACCGCTAAAACGATGGTGGCGCAAGGAGTTAGTTCGGGGCACGGCGTGCGGTGCCCGCAGGGGGAGTGCCGTTAAGTTAAGCTCGGGCCGGGTATTTCTCCCCTCGCCGTGCTCCCGCGAGCGCGCCTAGCTACTCGATTCCCAGGCAAAGCGCGGCATAGATCCGCGCGGCGGCCAGCACTTCGGCGAACTCCACCCGCTCTTCCGGGGTGTGCGAGATTTCCAGGGCGCCGGGTCCCAGGATCAGCGGTTTCCAGCCGGCCGCGAAAAAGAGGTTGCCGTCCGAATGCGAGCGAAAGGAGTCAAGCGCCATGGGGAGGCCCAGCCGGGGATAGATCTCGCCCAAGGTGCGCGCCAGCGGGTTGTCCAGCCCCAGGTTGTAGCCGGCGGAGGCGAAGTCGAAGTCGACGGAGAGGTCGAGCCCGGCTATCTGCCGCTCCGCGCCGGAGACGATCCGGCGGATCGCCTGTTCCAGCGCCGCCGGGTCCCGGTCCGGCGGCAGATGCAGGTCGATCCACGCCTCGCAACGGTCCGGCACCACGAACCCCTTGCGGGAGGAGCGCATCTCGCGGATCGAGTAGACGATTTCCGACTGCTCGCGGTTGAAGAGCGGGTTTCTCCCCAGGTGCAACAGGACCCTCAGCATCGATTCCACCGCGTTGTGCCCCAGTTCCGGCAGCGACGAGTGGCTCCTCAGGCCGTGGGTGACGAAGCCCGCCTCCAGGTAGCCGTAATGGGAAAAGCAGGCGGCAAGCCCGGTCGGCTCGCCGATCACCGCCCAGGGAGCGCGGCAACTCTTCAGGAAGCTGGCGCTGCCGTCGCCGTTCTCCTCCTCGCCGACCACCAAAAGCAGCCCCACCGGCGGGCGCTCGGACTCCGGCAGCGCCGCGGTCAGGGCGAGCCATGCCTCGACCATGGCCGCGCACCCCCCCTTCATGTCGGCGCTCCCCAGCCCGTGGATCACGCTCCCCTCCTCTTTGGCGCCGAACTCCTCCAGATCCCAGGCCGGCACCGTGTCCACGTGGCCGACCAGGTAGAGCTGCGGCTCCTTCCCGCCCATGGCGACCCGCAGGTTGTAGCGATCCTCCTCCACCTCCTGCCGCTCCACGGCGTAGCCCGCGCGCCCCAGCAACTCCTCCAGATAGAGCTGGATGTCCTCCTCTTTTCCCGAGGGGGAATAGATGTCCACAAGCTCCAGCAGGGTCCGCTTCAGACGGTCCGCGTCGATCGCCGCCAATACCGACTCCAGTCGTCCGTTCATGGTTTCTTCACCGGTTTCTTCTTGTGCTTTCGCGACAGGTTGAGGGTCATGTAGACATGATCTTGAACGCCGCCGAAGCCTTGCTTTTCGAAGAAGCGGATGGCGGGTTTGTTGTTGGCCGAGGTGTCGATGATGATCATGCGCACCCCTTGTTCCTTGAAGCGTCGCTTGAGTTCCTTGAAGAGCCGCTCCCCCACCTGCAGCTTCTGCAGTTCGCGCCGCACCCCCAGCCAGACGAGATAGCCGTACTTCCAGGGCGAATTGTGCTTTTTCACCGTGGTGCCCAGCGCAAAGCCGAGGATGCGCTCCCCCTGCTCGGCGATCACGCAGAGCTCGTTGTCCGAATTGAACAGGGTGGTGATCTCGTATTCGTCCCAGGTGCGGTACAGGCTCTGTGAATACTCGGCGGTGAACAGGTCTTCGCCGATGTGAAACACCTCGGGCAGATCGTCGATGATCATCTCGCGGAGTCGAAGCGCTTCCTCGCCGTTTTTGTGTGGTTCGTCCATGGTTTCCTCTGACTGCTGAATTTTACCTGCGTCATTATAGCAGCATTTCTCTGTCATAGGGACCAGGGATATTCTCCGACTGCTGTTTCAAAAAAGCTCTCCATCGGCGTCATGTCTCTAGTTACTCTCATAGCTTGAAAAAAATCGCAGTTAAATAGTAAGCATTTCTCTATTCTGCACAGAAAATGGTAGAATGCATAAGTCCGCGGCCGGCCTGAGCCATGCTTGTCCCCGCCGCTGTTGTAATCTCGGTTGCATTCCCCCCGAAAGGCGCCCCCTTGGCAAGATTTTTACCGCTATATGCCGCAATCGCCTGCCTGATGCTGCTTTTGTGCCGCGCCGCTCCCCTGTTCGCCGCCGATCCGGTAAAGGTCGAGGTGACCGGGGTCGAGGGCGACGCCGAGAAAAACGTGAAGGAGGCGCTGACTCTTCCCTACGGCCTGGTGCGCGACGGCAAGGTGGACCGGCTCTGGCTGGAGCGCTTCGCGCTTAAGGCGCCGGAGCAGACCCGGCTCGCCCTGGAGCCGTACGGCTATTACAACGCTCGGGTCTCCTCCCGCATCGAGGGAAGCGACGGCAATTATCGGCTGCTGGTGGCCGTCGTTCCCGGAGAGCCGGTGCGCCTTACTCGGGTCGAGCTGCTGCTGGAGGGGCCGGGGGCGGGCGAGGCGGCGCTGCGCCGGCTGGCGGCGTCCTTTCCGCTGGCCCGGGGGGGCGTGCTGCTGCAGCCGGAGTACGAGCGGGCGAAAAGCGCGCTCAAATCGCAGGCGGTGGAACTCGGCTATCTGGACGCCGATTTTTCCCGGCACGAGATCCGCATCGCCAGCGGCGCCGTCGCCGCCAGCATCGGGCTCACCCTCAAAACCGGCGAGCGTTACCTGTTCGACGAGGCGCGCATCGAGGGGGCGCCCGACTTCCCGCCGGCCTATCTGCGCCGGTTCCTGGCCTTCAAGAAGGGGGAGCCCTTCTCCTACGCCAAGCTCGGCGAGACCCAGCTCAACTTTTCCAACTCGGAGCGCTTCAAATCGGTGGCGATCGTCCCCGAAAAAGAGCGGGCCGACGGCTTGCGGGTGCCGGTGCTGGTGAAACTGGTCGCCGCGCCGCGCCGCACGCTGCGCCCCGGGGTCGGCTACGGCACCGACACCGGCGGCAGGTTCACCGTGCATTTCCGCGACCTGAACCTTTTTCACCTCGGGCACGAAATGGATCTCAACCTGTACGCGGCCCAGCGTCTGCAGGGGTTCGCCGCCCGCTATACGCGCCCAAGCCCCCTCGACCTCAAGAGCTCCACCTCGCTGCAGTTGAACATCCAGCAGGAGGACGTCACCACCTACGTGAGCCGGCTGGTCTCCCTGGAACTGGACCAAAACCGCAGTTTCGGCAGGGGCGAACTGGGCACCGCCTACGTGAAGATCCAGCAGGAGAACTTCACCGTCGGCGACGAGAGTTCGGCCTCCCGCCTGGTGCTCCCGGGTTTGCGCTTTTCCAAGGAAAACTTCGACAACCTGATTCGCCCCGGCAGGGGGTACCGCTACTCGCTGGACCTGAGAGGGGCGCACCCCTATCTCGGCTCCGACACGGCGCTGGCGCAGTTCATCGTCGAGGGGACCGCGCTGCTGCCGCTCCCCTGGCGCCTCTCCCTGCATCTTAAGACCAAATCCGCCCTGAGCCTGTTGTCCGACCCCCTGGCCGACATCCCCCCCTCGATCCGCTTCTTCGCCGGCGGCGATCAGAGCGTGCGCGGCTTTTCCTATCAAAGCCTGGGGCCGCGCGACGCCAGCGGCCAGGTGGTGGGCGGGAGAAACCTCCTGACCGGCAGCGTCGAGATCGAGCGGGCGCTTTTCGAAAAATGGGGCGTGTCGCTCTTTCACGATGCGGGCAACGCCTTCAACGATTTCAGCAAGATGCAGTTGCGCCAAGGGGTCGGCGTCGGGGTGCATTACTACACGCCGGTAGGCGGCCTGAACCTCTCGCTCGCCAAACGTCTGGGCGTCGCCAATATCTACTACATTCATTTCACCGTGGGGTTCCAGCTGTGAAAAGGGTCGCGCTTTACATCGGCTGGGCGGCAATCGGCTTGCTGCTGCTTTTTCTGGCCGGGTCTTTCTGGCTGCTGGACACAACCGCCGGCGCCCGCTTCGCCGTCGGCTCGCTTCCCGCCCTGGCGGGAGTCAGGGTCTCGGTGCAAGGGGTGGAGGGTCGGCTGCTCGACCGCCTGCAACTGACCGGCCTGCGCGTCTCGCGCCCGAAGCTGGAGGCGAGGGTCGAGCGACTGGAGATTTCCTGGGAGCCGCGGCAACTGCTGCACGGCGACCTCGTGGTGCACGAGCTGGCCATCACCGGGGTGAGCGTCCAGGACGATCAACCCCCCAGCGGCAAGCCGCCGCAGCTAAGCTGGCCGCGCGTGAGCGGCGCGGCGCGGCGCCTGGGCGCGCGCATCGAGCGCTTCCGGCTGCAGGGGCTCAGCTATCGCCGCTTGCAGGCGCCGCCGCTCGTGGTGACGCAGGCCACCGCCGGCATCGACTACCGCCGGGGGCTCCTCACCCTGTCCCAATTCCGGCTGCTCTCGCCGGGAGGGCGGCTCTCCGGCGAGATCGTGGCCGGGCTTTCCTACCCCAGGCTCAGCATCGACCTGGCGGCCGTGCCGGCGGCGCCGGTCCAGGATATGGACTATTTCTCGCTGCAGGCGCGGCTGTTGCCGGGGCGGGGGCCGGAACAGCTCTCGGGCGGGATCGCGCTGGCCGGGAGAAGCGGCGGCGCGCAGCGCCTGGAGCTGAGCGGCCGACTCGGCATGAGCGGCGACGTCTTGAGCCTGCGCGGGCTGCACCTCGACCGGCCCGGTCGGCGCGGCACCCTGACCGGCGAAGGGAGCATGACCCTCGGCAAAGGCGAGCCGCTGATCTCGCTCTCCCTGAAGGCGGCCGATCTCGATCTGGACAAGGAACTGCGGCATCAAACCAGCATCTCCGGCACCCTGACCTTTCTGGGGGGGCTTTCCGATTATCGCGGCACATTCGCCCTGGCCAATCGCGGCCCGGGATGGGAATCGGCGGCCCTGGCGGCGCAATACCGGGGGAACGCGGCCGGCCTGAAGCTGGCGCCGATCACGGGAGCGCTATTGGACGGGCGGCTGGGCGGCGCGCTGGACGTCGCCTGGAGCCAGGGGGTGCGGGTGCGCGGCACGCTCTCCGGTCGCGGACTCAACCCGGGACGGCTTGCCCCCGACTGGCAGGGGGTGGTGAACCTGGACTTGGCCGGCGGGATCGAGCTTCCCCCGCAAGGGGCGCTCAAGGGCGATCTGCGCGGCAAGCTCCTGGAGAGCCGGCTGCACGGCCAGGATCTGCGGGGCGAAGTGGCGGCGGCTTTTGCCGGGGAGCGCCTGCGCGTCGACCGCCTGTTTCTCGCCGGCAGCGGTTTCGATCTGCGGGGAGCGGGCGAACTCGACCGGCGGCTGAACCTGGAGGCGCGGGTGAGCGACCTCTCCAAGCTCTTTCCCGGCTCGGCGGGGGAGCTGCAGGCCAGCGGCTGGCTGCGCCGGCATGACCGCGTCTTCTCGGGGGAGGCGAGCGGGCAGGGGAGCAAGCTGGCCGTGGCCGGGGTGCGCGCGGCGGCCCTGCAACTGCAGGCGAGCCTCGGCAACGGCGACGGCAACGGCTACCCCCTGCGCCTGGACGCCTCCGCGAGCGGAGTGCGGGTGGGGCGCGCCGAGGTGGAGACCGCCCTTTTGACGCTTAGGGGAACGGCGGCGCGGCACACCCTGCATGCGGAGTTGAGCTCGCCGGGGAGCGCGGCGCAGGCGACGCTCTCCGGCGGCTACGCCGACGGGGCCTGGAACGGAGAGCTCTCCAGCTTTTCCGGGCGGGACCGGATCGGTCCCTGGAGCCTGTCGGCGCCGGCGCCGCTCGCGCTGAGCGCCCGCCGTTTTCGGCTCGCCCCCCTGTCGATCAACGGCGTCGCCGGCGAGCGGCTGGAGCTGGCCGGCGAGTTGGACCGGGAGCCGCTCTCCGGCGCCTTCCGGGGCGCCTGGAGCGAACTGAACCTGGCCCGCGCCAACGGCTGGCTGGCCGGAGTCGAGATCGCCGGAGCCAGTTCCGGAAAGTTCGACCTGCGGCTTTCGCCGGGCGAGCGGCTCACCCTTTCCGGGCGCGCCGCGGCGAGCGGCACGCTGGCGATGGACGGCAAGCGGCTCAGCATCGAGCGGCTGGCGGCGAGCGTCGAGGGAGGGGAGCGCGGCCTGCATGCGGCGCTGGATCTGGCCGTTTCGCAGGGGGCCGGCGAGGCCCACCTGACCTTCGATTCCCGCGCTCCGGCGACCCTGGCGCTCCCCAAAGAGGGAGACCTGGCCCTGCGCTGGTCCAATCTCGACCTGGCGCTGCTCGCTCCCCTGTTGCCGCCGGGGTTGGTCGTCGACGGCCGCCTGGCGGGGATGGTCGGCGGCAAGCTCCTCCCGGGAGGCCGCCTGGATCTGAAGGGGAACGCGGCGCTGGCCGGGGGGCGCCTCAATTGGCGCGCGCCGGACCAGGAGTTCGACGCCGCCCTGGAAACGGCGCAGTTGGGCTTCAGTTGGCGCGGCGGGCTCACCGGGGGCAAAGCGCAGGCGGGACTTTTGACCGTGAACGCCCAAGCCGCCGCCACCGGCTCCTACACCGCCAAGGGAAAGCGCATAGCCGTCAGCCGCGGCACGCTGCGCCTGGACGCCGACCGGCACGGCATGCGCGCCGCCTTCGACCTCGGCATCGAGGGGGGAGGGACCTTGCGGGCCGCCGCGTCCTCGAACTCCCCGGTCGGGCTGGCCCTGCCCGAAACCGGGGAACTGGCGCTGGAGTGGGGCGGCATCAATCCGGAACTCTTGAAGCCCTGGTTTCCGGCGGGCATGAACCTGACGGGGGAGTTTGCCGGGCAGGCGAAGGGTAGGCTTTTGCCGGGCCAGCGCCTGGAGATGTCGGGCGAGGCGGCTTTCTCCCAGGGGCGGGCCAACTGGCGGGGGGAGTCGGGGGAGGTCAACGCCAACCTGCGCTCCGCCTCGCTCACCTTTGCCTGGCGCGACGAGACGCTGTCCGGCCAATTGTTGCTGGCGCTGGCCGACTACGGCCGGGCGCAGGGGAGCTTCGCGCTGCCGATCCCCGCGCGCCTGCCGGTGGCGCCGCAGCCGAGAGGGGCGCTGGCCGGGAACTTCTCCGGAAAAGTCCAGGAGCACGGCTTCCTCACCGCGTTTCTCCCCGGCCTCGTGCAGGAGAGCCATGGAGATCTGGACCTGGATCTGCATTTGGGCGGGATCTGGAGCGACCCCCGGCTCACCGGGACCCTGCAACTGGCCAAGGCCGGGGCCTACCTGCCGACCGCCGGCATCCGCGTCTCCGACCTGCAGCTCACGGCGCGGCTTACGGGGGACCGGATCGAGATCGACAACTTCAGGGCGCTCTCCGGCAACGGGCATATCGAAGGGAGCATGACGGTGCTGCTGGCGGGGTGGCAGGTGACCGGTTACCGCGGCAGCCTGAGCGGCGAGCGTTTCCAGACCGTCTACCTTCCCGAGTTGCAGTTGTACACCTCCCCGCAGCTCAGCTTCGAGGGAGGAGCCGACAGCGTCACCGTGAACGGCGAGCTGCGCGTCCCGGAGATGACCATCGCCGGCCCCCCCTCAAGCCATGTGGTCACCCCCAGCAAGGACGTGATCATGGAGGGAGCGCCCCCTGGCGCTTTAGGGACAAAATTCCCGTTGCTGGTGCAAGGGCGGCTCCATGTGGTGCTGGGCGACAAGGTGCAGGTGAAGGCGTCCGGGATCGACGCGCAACTGGGGGGGGAGATAAACCTGCTGCTGAACGGGATCGACAACATCTCCAGCAACGGCGAGATCCGGGTGGTGAAGGGGCGCTACCGGGCTTACGGCGTGGACCTGGACATCGTGCGCGGGCGTCTTTACTACGTGAACGAGCCGGTGGACCATCCGACCCTCGACATCCTGGCGCTGCACACCGTGGGCGACGTGCGCGCCGGCGTCACCGTCGCCGGATTCCTGAGCGCGCCCATCGTCAAACTCTATTCCGAGCCCTCCATGCCCGAGGTCGACATCCTGGCCTACATGGTCCTCGGGCATCCGCTCGGCTCCAGCACCGAGCAGGGGAGCATGCTGGCCACGGCCGCCAGTTCGCTGTTTTCCTTCGGGCAATCCGAATCCATTCAAGAGCAGATCAAGTCGCGGCTGGGGTTGAGCGTGCTGGGGCTGGAGACGGTGAATCCCGCCAACGCCGGGCTGATGGGGTACAAGGAGATATCGGTCACCCCGACCGGAGCGCCGGCGAAGCAGGCCGTCGGCCAGTCCCTGTTGACCGTGGGCAAATACCTGACGCCGAAGCTCTACCTGAGTTACGGGCGCTCGCTGGTTACCGGAGGGAACCTGTTCATGCTGCGCTACGACGTCTTCCGGCACTGGCAGCTGGAAACCCAAAGCGGCAGCGAAAGCGGCGCGGATGTCTATTACAAGCTGGAGTTCAACTGAGACTAACCCTAATGACTTTTGTCTTTTCCTGACATAACACGTATGGTATATTTATGGAGTACAAACTCTTCTATTACAACGAGACGGTGCAAGAAGATTTCGATGCTTGGCCTGTCGGTTTACGGGTCCGGTTCCGAGCGTTGACCGTTAGGATGTTGAGTCATGGTCCGAACCTGGGGATGCCGCACACAAAATCAATGGGAGAGGGGCTTTTTGAGATCAGGGCTAAAGCTGACGAAGGTATCGGTAGAGCCTTCTTCTGCACCTTGATAGGTCGGCGAATTGTTATTCTCCACGGTTTTGTGAAAAAAACCGATAAGACGCCGAAACGGGAGCTTGCCCTAGCTCGCAATCGTCTAAAGGAGGTTTTGCATTATGACTGACAGTAAGTGTTCTCCTGTTTCATACGACCCCCGGAAGGATCTGGATACCGACCTGCAAAACCAGGAGTTCCGTTTAGCCTGGGAAGCTCTTGAAGACGAATATGCCGCGTTGGATGCCTTGCTGGCAGCAAGAAAGCAAGCTGGACTGACCCAGGAGCAGGTGGCCGTCAGGATGGGGATATCACAACCATCGCTTGCGCGGGTCGAGGCGTCGCTTGGCTCGCATCGCCACTCTCCATCGCTAGAGATGCTTCGTAAATACGCCGCAGCAGTCAATTGCGAGCTGAAGATCAGCCTTGTGCCTCGACACTCGTGATATTCGCCTCGTGACACTGTTTGCCCATCAGCCGTTTGCCCGGTTTTTTTGCGCCTCAAGCCGTTTACGGCCGCGCGCCTTGATGGCATCGACATCTAAGGGCGTTGGCTCGCCGCTATCTAAGCCTTTCTTGATTTCAGCCTGAAGTTCTTGAACTCGCAAGGACTGCCTCCGGTCTCGTTGTCCGTCTGTATCCCCAAGTTGTCAATGCCTGGCCCACGGTTCCCTTGGCCCAACAGTCCAAAGGTGCTGGCTTTAGCGGGTTGCCAATTCATCGAGCAAGGCCTTATGAAACATCGTCGGGTCTTCTATTTGTGGCGCATGCCCAAAGCCGGGGAATTCTATCAAGCGCCCGTTCGGAATCGTCTTGATAACCTGCTTGCCCAGCAGTTTGTAGCGGCCGACCTTCGCCTTAACCTCCGGCGGCGCGATGTCGCTGCCGATGGCAGTGGTGTCGGCATCGCCAAGCATCAGGACGGTGGGCACTCTCAATTGGGGAAACTCATACACGACCGGCTGGGTATAAATCATGTCGTAGATGAGCGCCGAGTTCCAGGCTACCAATTTGTGCCCCGGTCCCCGATTGAGAGCTGCCAGCATATCCACCCAGCGGTCGTACTCCGCCTTCCAACGCCCCCCGTAATAAACCGACTTCTCGTACTGCCGCACCCCATCGGCTGAAAGTTTCAGCTCTCTCTCGTACCATTGGTCCACCGTCCGGCTGGGCACGCCCAACGCCTTCCAGTCTTCCAACCCGATGGGGTTGACCATGACCAGTTTCTCGACGGCTTCCGGATACATCAAGGCAAAGCGGGTCGCCAGCATTCCCCCGGTAGAGTGCCCAACGAGTACGGCACGAGAAACGCCCAGGTGCTTTAACAATGCCATGGTGTTGGCAGCAAGCTGCTGGAAGCTGTATTGGTAAAAGGCGGGTTTGGTCGAGGTGCAAAAGCCGATCTGGTCGGGTACGACCACCCGGTATCCGGCATCAGCCAGCAGTGCAATGGTGGTCTCCCAGGTAGCGCCGCAAAAATTCTTTCCATGCATCAACACGACCGCGCGTCCGTTGGGCCGGCTTTTGGGCTTTACATCCATGTATCCCATCTGCAGGTCCAGCCCTTGCGATGTAAGCCGGAAATGCTCCACCGCGTAAGGATAAGGGAAACCTTCAAGTTCGACTCCGTAACCGGTGGCGGCGCCTTCCGCGTAGGCAGTGCCGGATGCTGAGAGTAACAAAACCGCCAAAATCAGATGCATCAAGTGTCGCATGAATAGCTCCTTTGTATCGTACAACGAAGGTGGTCGTGGGTTGACCGGCGGTCCGGCCTAACTTTCCGGTAGGGATTTCACCTGTCCAGCCAATCTCAGGGGCAGCCCCCTTTTCTTCCAAGGCGTCAATGTATCAGCACCCGGTCCCATCCGCACCCCCTATTTTATATTTGAAACTTTGTCCCTGTCACAATCTTGCTTTTCCCGCTTGACGAGCGCTGCGCATTGATCAAGAGCTTCTTGAGCCCAATAGGCAGCTTCAGCGCCGGCTGTCCCCTTCATGGCTTCGGTCTTTTTAGGGATATGTCGGGCGTTGCGGGTGCGGCGGAAATCGGCAGGAGCGGGCGACCGGGATGGAGATCGCAGCGGCGCCACCTCTCGCAGTTTCGGTCGGAGCCGGAGACGAAAAGACGGTGCAGAACCGTCAGGAACAGGGCGCGCTCTACGGAAAACGCGAATTTGCGGTCAGCAGCAAGGGACGAAAGATGGAGCCAATGCCAAGCTCCTTCCAGATGCGCTCAAAAATCAGTGCCGGGCCGATCTTTACCGCGGAGGCAGAAATCCTGCTCCTGTCGGACAGGATCAGCAAGGTCTTTTCCGAGAACCGGGAAAGAGAACGAATAAGGGATTCGACCTCTCCCTTTTCGGTCATTTGATCGAGGCGACCGAGAGTGACAATCACCCTTTGGCGGGATTGTCCATTCTCCCAACGGTTCTCGACTAGTTGAAGATACTGGTACGAGCCTGACTTCTTCACGCGCGCAAACATGGTGAGCCTCCATTGATGCACCATGATAAAGGCGCAATGGTCGTAAATCAAGGGAAAGTGCCTGTGGATATTGGCACCATGAAAACCTACTTTTTCCGATTTTTTCAATGACCGAATGTGAAATTTCAGCAAGTTAACTCAAGCAAAGCGGCACCAAGTGTAGAAGAAAAGCCTAAATGCCTAAATGAAGCAGAAATGGTTTTCATGGATCAGAGCAAGGTATGCACCTGATGTTCCAATCGTCGTGAGGGGAGTTTCTCTGGGCGACCCTTTCGTTGCCGGCGTCTTGAAGGAAGGAAAGGTGCTCTATGGCTGATGCCGCTATTCTTCGGGAATGGCTGAGCAAGGCTGAAGTAGACTTGCGTTTCGACGAGGCAAACCTTCTGGAGGGGGAGGGGAGGGACTGAGGGGGGCTTCCTGTGCAGCGTGGCGAAGTGCTTGTCGTGATGTTGGGCGGTGGAGACAAGTCCACGCAAACAACCGATATTGCAGCCGCATTCAACCGGGCGGCAAAACTGAAGGATTGACCATGACAAAAAAATAGCCGTATCCGACCTGCCGGAATTCGACCTTGCTCAGCAGCTAAAAAGCGAAGCGGACATTGCCGCGTACATTACCATGGTTACCGAAGATGGCGACGCGGCTGAGTTGGCTCACGCCCTCGGAGTCGCAGCCCGTGCGCGTGGCTCCGTAGAGTAGCAATTGGTGATTGAAACAGTTTCCGGGCAGTGACAATATTCCCTTCACGCCATTACATTGACCATGTTCCCACGGGAACTAGGCGATGCTCCTGAAACCCGATGATATGCGGGAGGTGCAACTGCCGGCGAGCTTTCCTGTTTCTGCCCTGTTCCTCCTGCAATTTTGCTTTGCATGCTTTGCTGAAGCACTGCCCATAAGTCCGCATTGGCATTACTCGATCCTACAGCTCCTATTGACATGACGCGCTCCTTGCCTACGGTTCGGTGCAACTTCCCAGAATAATCCGTACCACACTTATCGGCAAGATACGTACAAACATGAGATTATTTCGTTTTCACCTTTCCGAGCCTCAGTCGATCAGGTACGCCTCAAATCCCTTGGTTGAAAAACACTCACTGTCGGTGAGAATGCACCCTTCAACCGGACCATTGTTTTCAATCAGACGGATGCCTTCATCTGGTCCGAGGATGAAAGCGGCTGTGGATAGTACCCCTGCAAACCAGCATGCCGAAGCCGTTACGGTGACCGAACGGCAGCTATTTACCACAGGGTATCCCGTTCGTGGATCGAGTATGTGCCCGAACGTTTTGCCGCCATGGATGAAATTCCGATGATATGAGCCGGAACTGGCAACCGCACCATCCTTGATCGCAAGGGTTGTCCAACATGATCCCGGTTGAAATGGATTTTCCAATCCAATCCGCCATGACCCCGTTTCCGGTGCTTCTCCGGCAACACGTATATCCTGCCCGAAATCTACGATGATCTGCCCGAAACCTCTTTGCGCAGCCATCTCGACCGACCGATCCACGGCGTACTCTTTACAGATCCCACCGACGTCGATCCCCATGCCTTTCTCGGGAAGCCGAACGCTTCCACTTCGGCGCTCAAATCGGTTCCACCCCACAAGATGGCGTGCCCGGGCGACTTCGACGTCGTCTGGCACCTCATCGCGATTCTTATTGTAGTCCCATATTTGTATGAGTGGCAAAGCACTTGGATCAAATATTCCATCGGTTATTTGATATGCCCGATCCACCAAAGCAAACACTGCTTCTGCTTCTTGATCGACATCGACCCAAGCCCCTCCGGCTTGTGCATTGATTCTACTGATTAAACTTGTAGAACAATACCGTGAATAGCGTGCTTCGAAATTGCTGATCCATTGGACAATTTCCGATTCGAAACCCTGTGGGTCACCATCACTACTTCCAACATACCCTATGGCACATGGTGATCCCATTGCACTGAAATTGATCCATTCGATGTCGGGGATAATGACTTTCATGTGGACTCGCTTAACCAACAGAGAAATAGCGGATGTACGAATGGTCGTGGAGGGACTTAGGGGGACGGAAGATAACGACTCAAACCAATCAGATGAAAGGCTTCAGCAAGACAACCACCTAATTTCCCTTTGCGCTCTCTGCGTCTTCGCGGTTCAGATGCTTTTTAGGTTTATTTTTTCGTGTGCATCATCCTGGTTGGGCATCGCCAATGGGTGCCCGGCGGCCGCGCTGCATAATTCCCGCGAATCGTCTATGAAGACGTGAGAACAACTGGGGGGTGCCTCGTCGTAGTAGCGAACATACCTATCCCAATCGCGCAGCTTCGCATCATCTCGCGGGTTCCCGCGTTTGACCATGCGTTGTCTCCTGATTTCGGGCGCACAGGAAACGAAGTGGATCTCCACGGGACTTCCAAGACGCGCCGTTAGTTTTTCGCGCCATTCGCTATCCTTGAGCTCTTTTGTAAAAGGGCCGGCAATGACTACATCGATGTGCCTCAGGTTGTCGCGAGCTATGTCGAACATCTGTTCGTAGATCGCATCTCGGAAATGCTCTTTGAAGAACGGGCTGTCTCTGTCATCAGGGTTATGTCCATTCAGTTCCAGCGCCAATCTCACCAGCCGTTCAGTCGAGGCGTCAATATCCAGAAAGGCCGCACCTAAACGTTCGGCCAGTTTCTTCCCATAAACGGTTTTACCGGTTCCGGGGCTACCACAAACTATGTAAGCTCGCGTCATCATTCCACCCATTTGCTTGCAATATCCACTAGCTGAGATCGAGAGGGATTATCGGCCCCTTGTTCTTGCTGACCCCGAGGCGGATCGGGCGCGGAGGCCCTTTCTTGGGGATGGTCACCTCGACCCAGAGTTCCTCGCCCGGAGCGCGACGGGACGGGTCAGTGACATGCTCCGGAATGAAGAAGGGAACCGGTCTATCCAAGACGGCAATCTTCTCGTTTTGGCGCTGAATGAAGCGAAGATGAGGAGCGGACGCGTCGAAGCGGCGATCTTGGCGACCGAGCTCGGCCACCAGCCTGCCGTTTTGCACACGAAGCACCACCTGCTGGGGCGATTGCCATCCGGAACCGGTTTTGGCGTCGCTGACGCCGCGCGGTTCGACGGCAAGTTGCAGGCTGACATAGCGGCCGCGAATCGGCAGGCTGGGATCGTAGGGGGCCGCCTGCGCCCATCCCCGCGGCTGTGACGCTCGGTCATACAGGAGTTTCCCTCCAAGGGACGCCGCCAGGCCGACGTGGAGTAATGCTATGAGAATTCCCTTTGTCCGCGGCTTCATGCTGCGCCTCGTTTGATTCTTTCCACCAGACCCCGCCGGGTCTTTTCCAGTGCCCATCCCCCAACGAGGAACAGGATGCCCAACCCGATGAGGCTGGCGGATCGGCCGAGCTTGTCCATGACAGTAGAGAAATAGAAGGCCAAAACGGTGAGGGCAAAGCCGGCGACTCCCAGATTAACCCTTTCCCTGCGCCCCTCGGCAATCCCCCATCCAATCATGGCGAGCGAGCCAACCACGCTTGCCAGATAAAATCCGAGGTTATGCCACCAATCTCCGGAAAGACTCCCCCGGGCGTCCAGGCTGGTCGTCCCCAGAAGCAGCACCCACAGGGCGGCAACGGCGTTCATCCATGCCGCCTTGCGCCGCAAGATCCATGACACGACGAGCGGCAGCGTTAGCGCCGCTCCCCATCCCGCATACAGGATGGCTTCAGGAAGCGAATGCTCGTTGCCGTAATGGAAGGATGAGGAGCTTGCCGTCAACACGACCAGAGGAATCAAGCCGAGCCCCCCCGTCCAGGCGAGGGCTTTTCTGGTCGCCGACTCCCTCTCCGACGACGGCGCCGACAGGTAGGTGATCGCCAAGAGAAGCGCCCCTTCCAGCAGGACTTTTTCTCCGCCGTTCCAGCCAGCGGTCGCCTCGATCCATTCTCCGCCGAGCCAGATCGGCGTCAGCAAAGCCGCCAGTGCGGCCTGGGGCCAGTCTCGAAGAAGCAACCATGCGCCCCAGGCGCCGATGGCCCAGAGCATCACGCCGCCGGGCCAGTGCTCCTGTAGGTGAAAGATCTGCCCGCCCAGAAAGATTGCCGCGCCCAGCGAGATGGTTCCAACGGCGTGAAGGGCGTGAGCGAGGGGAGGGAAGCGGTCGGCGGCCATCGCCGCCGCCAGGTGAAACAGCGCCACCATGGCAAGCAGCAGCCCGAAGCGGCTGCCGGGAGCAAGGGAATCCCAGTGCGCGGCGACAAAAAGAAGCACCCCTGCGCCGAGGAGAAGCGCGCCGAAGGCCACGGCGAAAAGCACCGGCCAGTGCAGCCCCGCCGTGCCTTCACGGCTTTTTTCGAAAGCGCGGATGCGCGTTGCGGTGTCTGCGTCGATAAGACCGCCGCTCAACCATCGCTCCAGATCTTTTTCCAGGTTGTGGGCCAATGGAGTTCTCCTCGGCTTTGCCGGTTGACGTGAGGTCTGTATTCGACCTTGCTCAGCAGCTAAAAGGCGAAGCGGACATTGCCGCGTACATAACCATGGTTACCGAAGATGGCGACGCAGCTGAGTTGGCCCACGCCCTTGGAGTCGCCGCCCGTGCGCGTAACATGGGTGACCCGACCTGACCTAAGCCTTGTTGGGCATTTCGGGGACAAGCCTTACTTCAAGATGACAGCCGACAGCATGAGCGTATTTTTTGAGGGTGGTTAAGGACGGAGCGTGTTTTCCGCCTGCTTCCAGCCGCGATATGGCACTCTTGGTTGTGCCCATGATTTCAGCGACGGCTTCCTGTGAAAGACCAAGACGCGCACGAGCTGCGAGCATTTCTTTTGCGAGTGCATATTCTTCTTCCAACTCGGCATATGCTTTAGTGAAACCCTCCCGCTTTCCAGCCTTGTCGAGAAACTCGTTGTGGTCATGAGTTACTGGTTGATATTTCAAGTCAGCCATTTTGGACCTCCTTCATTCGTTTCCGGGCTATTTTCAGTTCCTGCTCCGGAGTGGCTTGCGTTTTCTTGATAAATGCATGCAGGATGATGATCCGCTGCCCCACGACAAAGCAATACATCGCTCGTCCGATGCCTTCCCGACCACGTGGGCGCACCTCAAAGAGGCCATCTCCCATTGCACGCGAGTGCGGCATGCGGAGATTTGGCCCGAATTCCATCAGCAGTTCAGCAATCCGAGCGAAGTCAGCCATTATGCCGACAGGCCAGCCCTCGATTTCGGCTTTGACTCGCTTATGAAAATATTCGATGGTGTAGTGCATATTCCTTGAAGTTAGCATATTTGCTAACCCTGGTCAATTGCCTGTGCCAAGATGGAAGGCAAGCTTTTTGCGGCGGCACCTATTGCAGGTTATGTCAGAAGTTGAGACGCGGGCCCCCTGGGACGGGTCTCACTGCACGCGGTCGCCCTGGCTGCGGGCCACCAGGTAGTAGACGATGCCCAGGATAAGCAGGGTGCCGGCGAGGAAGATCTGGGTAGCCAGGGCGTCGTGGCGCAGGGTGGAGATCAGTATTTCCCTGATCAAGGCCACGATTATCACCCCGATGAAGATCAGTATGTTGAATTTGCCGCCCTTGAGCGTCTTGATCTCGTTGTCCATCAACTCGATCATCATCCAAAGGATCAGCAGCGATCCGAGCGCCGAGAGTATCCCCTTTTCGAAATCGCCCTGAAAGATGTGGACGAGATCCCAGAGGAACAGGGCGACGACGGAAAGGGATACGCCGATCAGGGCGAGCACCAGGACCAGGTTGAGGCCGTAGGTGAAGCGCTCCGCAGCCTTGATCAGTTTCGATTCCAACCGGTGGGAGACGAACACCTTGCGCAGCTCCTCCTCCTGATAGGAACTGCTCATGACGTCGAGATTGATGTCGAGGACCTTTTCCACTGCGATCCGGTATTGCCGCCGCTCCTCTATGGTCGGGAAGTTTTTTTGAAGCAGCTCGATGAGGAACCTGCGCACCACGTTCATGGCGGCGTTGACGTAGTGCGCGTTTAAGCCGGCGCGGACGTGAGCCTGGCCGATGCGCTGCAGGGTCACCAGATAGTTGTCGTCGTACCTGCCGGAGAAAAGGGCCAGGAACCAGTCGGTATGGACTTTTTTGAGTCTCCGGAGCGCCGCGTCGTTGCGCAGGAAACCGGCCGTTTCCGGAATTTTCAGCAGGTAGTCGTAAAACTCCTCGATCATGCGATCGGAGTTTTCCCCGGCCAAGGGGAGCAGATCCTTGAGCAGCCCCGCGTCGACGTCGGTGAAGAAATAGTGGTTTTTGACTTCCTGCATGGTGAGCATGGTACTCTCCCTGTGATATGTGAAGCCTTCGAGTTTTCCGTGCATGAGTTACCCTGCAGCGGCCAGTCTTTCGAGTCCCTGACACAGGGGGCACAAGCGAGTTGCAGCTTGGAAAAAAAGAAGCGGGCGTGAAAACCAAGAAACGGCTTCGATTCCCTTTATGCATTAGAACATTACAGAGATAAATGGTTCTTCCTCATGATTCCTAGTTTTTTTATTCTCGCGTGGAGGGTCGTCGGCTTCATATCCAGAAGTTCAGCCGCTCCGTTATGTCCTCGAATACGCCAGCCGGTTTTTTCCAGAACCGCGGTGATGTGCTTTCTTTCCAAGCCTTCGAGCGTCATGGGCTGGGCGGCCGTTGCAGCCAAGGTGTCCGGGACATCGATAACCAGTGTCGCACCACCGTTCAAAATCATCGCTCTTTCGACGAGATTGCGTAATTCCCTGATGTTACCCGGCCAGAGATAGCGCTCCATGGCTTCCATGTTTTTACCTGGAATACGCTCGATTACTTTACCGAAGGATCGGCTGAACTCATCAACCATTGCCCAGGTAAGCAGCGGAATATCCTCTCGGCGCTCGCGCAACGAAGGGACTGAAATGGGAAACACATTCAAACGGTAGTAGAGATCTTCGCGAAAACTCCCCTCACTAACGGCTTGAGCAAGATTGCGGTTGGTCGCGGCAATGACCCGCACATCCACATCAACCGGTTTTGGGCTGCCAAGCCGCGTGAACTGGCCTTCCTGGAGTACGCGAAGCAACTTTGATTGCAACTCCAGAGGTAATTCGCCTATCTCATCCAGAAAAATGGTCGACCCGTCGGCCGCCTCGAAACGGCCGATTTGACCGGATACCGCCCCCGTGTAGGCCCCCTTTTCGTGCCCGAAAAGTTCGGCTTCGATGAGTGCTGCAGGCAGCGATGCACAGTCTACCTTGATCATGGCGCGGGCCTTGCGCGCACTTGCATTGTGGATGGCCCTGGCGATCAGCTCTTTACCCGTGCCCGTTTCGCCAAGCACAAGCACGGTGGAATCCGTCTTTGCTACCTGTCCTATCTGCAACAATACTTTTTGAATCGCCGCCGACCTGCCTATGATTTCCTCGTGTTTATATTCGATACCGATCTGGTCGCGAAGATAGAGGTTTTCGGCTTCCAAACGGTCTTTCAACCGCTCTATTTCAGCCAGCACATTTTGAATTTTCTCGTCAGCCCGTTTACGTTCCAACGCGTTGGCAAAAATTTCCCACATGAGGCGGAGTCTTTGAATGAGTTCGTCGGGCCATTCTCTTATGACTTGATACGAAACAAAGGTGATGGTACCGACAACAGTGCCGCCTACACTGGCTGGAATAAACAAAATGGATCTGATGCCGCCTTGGTCTCTGCAGAATTTTTTCTCGCGCCAATAATCGTCCGGCAAATCGTCAACGTTGGAAATCTTGAAAAATTCACCGTGGCGGATCAAATCATTCCAGATTGGCATCAGGGAGCTTTTAATGACTGAGGACGGCTTCTTGATTCCAGGTACGGCGTAAGAATGGGTGAGCAGTAACCTTCCATCATCGGGTGATACCTGCCAGATGGTGCTTCTATCGAACCCCAAAAACTCAACGACCCGTTGCAACCCCTGCTCAATCTTCCTGTCTACATCGCTTACGGGGATATTGATAAACGCCGTCGAGAGATCCGAGAGCAGCGCTTCGACATTCACGCGTTCCGTCTGTATCTCCTCATTTATTTTCTGACCGGTGGTATCTTGAACAATAAGACCGCAACCCATTACGGTTCCGTCATCCGTCTTGAGCAAATGACAGTTGAGTAGCCATGACCTGTTTCGCAACGATTGATCGGGAAGCGGCCTATAGACAACTTCATGCTCCACAAACGAGCACTTTCCCCCGATTGTTTTGGAAAGCAAAGGCCCGACAGCCATGGCAAGCTGCCGATCAAGTTCCCTGACGGTTTTGCCTATATGCTGCTCTTGCGGTATGCCATCCATCGCCGCCATTCGATCGTTAACATGGATAAAACGTAAGTCCCGATCGAGAATCGAGAGCCCAAAACGGGCTTTCTCGAACAACTGTTCCAGTCTGCGTAATTTCTCCGAAAAAAAATCTTTCCCGCTTGGCGCCCGTCTAGCTTTCATTTCCGTTAACACCCTCGTGTCGGTAAACAGTAAAAAAATAGCGGCAACAACCTGACGGGAATTGATCGCTTTTTTTCGCGCCAATCGTCCGGATAAAAATGCCCGCCCGTGGGGCTGGGCGGCTCCATCTGGGGGGGGATGCTATCATGGCGCGGCGCAGTTATCCAACAACATTTTCCGGACAGACCAAATATGGTCTTGCCGACCAAATATGGTCTCCTGCCTACCGACACCGCTCCATAAACCTGGTCGTCACTATTCCTCGAACATTCAGATAGTTAGAGGTTGTCGTCTCGCGCCTGGGTGTTGTCCCCGGGCGACGGCCAACCAAATATTGTCGTTTGTATTTTTTATAGGTCCAGTCAGTAAAGTGCTTGTTTAAATGCAAACCCTTTTAAATCGATATGTTGAGCTGATAAATTTTGATATTGGATCGTTGGCATGTCGTGTGCAAAACATTGTTGTAAATTTGAGATTGCAGGCGTTCAAAAGAAAAAAGGAGGGACCCATTGAAAAAGGACCAGGGCTGCATGGTGAAGCCGGTTTATGTCGGTCTCGACATGGGGGCATCGCGGACCAAGGTTGCGGTCATCGATGCCGATCTGCGGTTGATCGGCCACGCGGTGAAGAAATCCGGAACCGATTTCGCTCGCACCGCCGCGTTTTGTCTTGACGCCTCCCTGGAGATGGCCGGCGCGACTCGCAGCGATATCGTCAACGCGGTTTCCACCGGTTACGGCCGGGCCAACGTCGGTTTCGTCACCGAAACGGACAAGACCGAGATCGGCTGCCTTGCCAGGGGATGCCACCATTACTTTTCCGGGGCGGTCACCATAATCGATATCGGAGGTCAGGACAATAAGATCATCAAACTGGACAGGGACGGCCGTCGCACCGGATTCAAGATGAACCGCAAGTGCGCGGCCGGGACCGGCGCCTTTCTCGAAGAGATGGCCCTGCGTCTCGACATCTCCCTGGAAGAGATGGATTCCCTGGCCCGCCAGTCCCTGGATATCGTCAAGCTGGGGAGCTACTGCACGGTCTTTTCGGCCACCGAAGTGCTGGAGAGTATCCGGCACGGCAAAAAGGTCACCGATATCGTCAAGGGCTTATTCTATTCGGTTATCAAGCGCGTCCTGGAGATGGACTCCATCACCGAGCAGGTGGTCATGACCGGAGGAGTAGTGGCCCACAATCCCTATCTTGTGACGATGACCGAGGAGATTATCGAACAGCCGGTCGTTCTGCCCGCCTTTCCCCAACTGGTCGGCGCCATCGGCGCCGCCCTCTATGCCAACGATTAGGAGAAGCCCATGACTGAAGAGAAAAAGCCTCTTAGAAAGAAGATC